>NZ_JBTWNF010000010.1:0-246312 GCF_054796175.1 Actinomycetospora sp. C-140
ACACCTCCTCCACGACCGGTGATCCGCCGGCTCCGCGCGCCGTGCACAGGAAAGGGCCCCCGGGCGGGAACTCCTGCCCGAGGGCCCTTTCCGTCGTCGGGTCGACGACCGGGGATCAGGTCTCCACCAACACCGCATTGGTCAACGTGCCCACGCGCTCGACCGTCACCGACACCGAGTCGCCGTCGCGGAGGAAGACCGGCGGGGTCCGCGTGTAGCCGACGCCTGCCGGGGTCCCGGTGGCGATGACGTCTCCCGGCAGGAGCGTCATGGTCTGCGAGAAGTAGCTGATGATCTCGGCGACACCGAAGATCATGTCGGACGTACTGGCCTGCTGGAGGGTCTCGCCGTTCACCACGCAGGAGACCTCGAGGTCCTGCGGGTCGGGGATCTCGTCCGCCGTCACCACCCACGGCCCGAGCGGGCAGAAGGTGTCGAAGGACTTCCCCCGCACCCACTGGACGTCGGCGAACTGGACGTCGCGAGCCGAGACGTCGTTGCAGGCGGTGTAGCCGAACACATGGTCGAGGGCGTCGTCGACGGCCACCCGGTGGGCGACCTTTCCGATGACCACCGCGAGCTCGGCCTCGTAGTCGACATTCGTGGTGTCGGCCGTCCGGTAGCGGATCGCGTCGCCGTGCCCGACGAGGCAGGACGGGTACTTGGAGAACAACAGCGGGTTCTCCGGGATGTCGAGCTGGACCTCCGAGGCGTGCGGTTTGTAGTTGAGGCCCACGGCCAGGATCTTCGACGGCTGGCTCAACGGTGACAGGAACCGCACGTCGGCGACGGGGACCGGATCGATGCCCGGCCCCACCAGTTCCCCGCCGGAGACTGCCCGGAGAATCGATTCCCCCTCGCCGCCGCCTTCCACGATGAGAGGGATCACCTGTGTGTCATCGATGCGGCAGGCGGCGATCGTGCCGTCGGGGAGAACAGCGCGCGCGAGCTTCACGGGATGGTACTCCAGATGGGATGCGGAGGGGGAGACGAGATGGTGGTTTCGGAGAGGGACTTCGAGTTGGCCGCGGACGGCCCCACCCGAGATCTTCATCGCCGCGGTCTTGGCCGTTCGGGAACGTACGGGCCCGCTGACTCGAGCATGCCCTCGATCATGCGCGCATGGACGTCGATGTACATCAGTGCTCCGGAGCTTCAGACGGTCCCACTGCGGCGAAGGACGTCGGGGGCGGGACCTGGCGGCCTCTTGGCGAGGTCAAGATGGCTGTATACAGTAGCACCGACACCTAGCCGAGACATCGTTCTCGTGGAGGGCACCATGGTCCATCCGCACGGACCGGGATACGCGCTGCCGGACGAGGATGTGCACGACTATCGGGTCGCCGACCGGACCCTGCGCTACGCCGACGTCGGCGAGGGCCCCGCGATCGTGCTCATTCACGGTCTCGGCGGGTCGTGGCAGTCCTGGCTCGAGAACATCCCGGCCCTTTCACGTGGCCACCGGGTCATCGCGTTGGACCTGCCAGGCTTCGGGCGGTCCGAGAGCCTGCCCGCGCACTCGGGGGCCAACGAGTTCGTCGAGGCGATCGACGGGCTGCTCGCCCATCTCGGGATCACGTCGGCAGTGATCGTCGGGCACTCCCTCGGCGGCCTCGTGGCCACCCTCGTCGCCGAGCGCCGCCCGGGTCTCGCGCGGGGCCTCGTCCTCGTCTCCGCGGGCAGCGTAGGGCTCGGCCGGGCCCGGCTGGCGGCGATCGGAGCGGGCTTCGGCCTTTTCGACGCCGTGGTGCGCCGTACGCCGCTGCTCGATCTCGTCGCCACCCACCCCAGCCTGCGCTGGATGTTCCTGCGGTGGGCGGTCCAGCGACCCACCACCCTGGACCCCGACCTCGCCCGCGAGGTCATCCCCGCGATGAAGGCGCCCGGCTTCGCCGACGCCGTCGCCTCCGGGGTCGAGGTCGTCCGAGCCGCGGAGCCGGTCCGTGTGCGGTGCCCGACGATGCTCATCTGGGGTCGCGATGACCACCTCATCCCGCTGTCGACGGCGCATCGGCTGCGCCGTTCGTTGCCCGGCGCCCGACTCGCGGTGCTCGAAGACGTCGGGCACTGCTCGATGTTCGAGTGGCCGGAGGTCTTCGACCAGATTGTCCTCGGCTTCCTGGACGAGCTCGACCGCGGCACCGCCCCGCCCCCCGACCGCTTACCGGCAGGGCACGAACCGGTCGCGTGGTACGCCCGTCCCCGCCAGACCGGGGTGGTGCGCGCGGTCGTTCGGCTCGCGCGCCGCGGCCGTCGTCGGTTGACCCAGATCCTCGGTCTCGCCGCCCCGCTGCGGGTCGTGGCGGGTCCGCCCCCGCTCACCGGCCGCTCCCACCAGGAGATCGCATGACCACGTCGAACGAAGACCAGGAGGACGCCCGCCGGGCGTGGGCCGAACTGGCCGCCTGGGGTACCGGGACCGAGCTCAACGCGCTCGACTCGTTGATGTGGCGGACGTCGCGTCCTCCGGCCGACTCGTGGGCCGCGGTCGTGGCCATCGTCCTCGACGCCGAACCGGAGTGGGAGCGGCTCTGGAACGCCCATCAGTGGGCGCTGCGGATGGTGCCGCGGTTCACCGAGCGGGTCGTCGAGCCCGCCGTGCCGACCGGACCGCTGCTGTGGTCGCCCGACCCAGCGTTCGACCTCAAGCATCACCTGCGCCGAGTCGCCCTACCCGATCCTGGCTCGATGGATCAGCTCCTCGAGATCGCGCAGACCCTCGCGGTGGAGCCGCTCGACGCCGAGCGCCCGCCCTGGCGCGGGGTGTTGGTCGAGAACCTCGAGGGCGGTCGGGCGGCCTATCTGCTCCACTGCCACCACGTCCTCATGGACGGGGCAGGGGCGACCCAGCTCATGGCCCGGCTGCTCAGCCGTACCCCGGAGCACCAGCCCGACAAGCCGCTCCCCGACCTTCCGCAGCGCCCGCAGCACTCGCCGCTCACCGCGGCGTTGCACGGGGTGAAGGGCCAGGTCGAGGGCGCGCCCGGGTTCGTCAAGGGCGCGGCGGCGCGGGCTCTCGGGGCCCTGCGCAGCCCTGGCGACGTGATCGACTACGTCCGCTCGCTGGTACGGGTCGCCTCGCCCCCGCCTCCCACGCACAGCCCGATCCTCGCCGGCGGCGGCGACCGGATGAACTGGCGCTTCGAGGTGTTCGAGTGTCCGATCGCCGACCTGAAGAAGGCCGCCAAGTCGGTCGGCGGCACCGTCAACGACGCGTTCGTCTGCGCCGTGCTCGGTGGGCTGCACCTTTACCACCTCGGCAAGGCCACCGAGATCGATGATGTCCCGATCTCGATGCCCGTCTCGGTACGTGACCCGAAGGACCCGATGGGCGGCAGCCGCTTCACCGCCGCCTTCTGGTCGGCGCCTTCCAGCGTCGCCGACCCGGCCGAGCGCATCCGACTCATGCGCGAGCGGGTGGAGAAGCTCCGCGGCGAACAGGCGCTGGACTTCATCAACACCCTCACCCCGGCGATGAACCTCCTCCCCGGCGGGGTCGTCGCGGCGACGCTCGGCGCCCTGACGACGAGCGCGGTCTTGACGACGAGCTCGTGGCTCGGCGTACGGGAGCCCGTCTTCATCGCCGGGGCGCGCTTCGAGCGGATGTGGACCTTCGGCCCTCTACCGGGCACGACGATGTGCGCGACGATGGTCACACACGTCGACACCGCCTGCATCGCGCTCAACGTGGACGCCTCGGTCTACACCGACCAGGAGCTCCTGCGCGAGAGCACCCAACGCGCGCTCGACGAGATTCTGGAGCTGTCCGGGAAGTGAGCGGCGAGCTCGGCTCGCCAGTTCGAGGGGTCGTCTCGACATCGGCACACACGGCCTCGCTGTTGCCGAGCTCGAGGCGGGACGTCGACGCGCGCCCCGGTCCAGGCCGACCAGACGCGCTCGCCGTACATCTGATCGCCGAGGTCGATCGGTTGACGCTTCGCCAGCCGACGGTTGCGCGACCTGCGTGCGGGGCCCCGGCCCCGTCCGTGAGCACGCTGTCCGCGAGCGCGAGGAACAAGCTGGTGTTCACGAAGACCGCCGGATGGCCGCGGGCCCAGGCGGAGCGGATGTCGTGGTGGCCGGGGAAAGAGTTCCAGTCCGCCTCGATGTGCGAGATCATCCGACGCAGGCTCACTGCGATCTCGCATCGACCAAGACTGAGGCGACCACGCCGACAACGGCAATCGGCAGCCAGCCGCCGTTAAGTGACGTCGCGTGGCGCGATAGCTGCGGCGTCGCGGACGGCGGCGGCGTGCGCAGGAGACGTCGTGGCGGCGATCCAGAGGGAACCGGTCGACCGCACACATCGTCAACCTGAGCATGACCGCCTCAGCATCAAGCCGTCGCCACCGTGACCCCGTCAGCGCGCTGTTCGCCTCCGCCCTCAGCGGAGACATCTGCGCCGAGCACGCCCTGAAAGAGCTCGCCATTCACGATGATCGGGCGGCCGAGGCGTTCTGCGCGCTGGCCTACGTGAATGATTCAGCCGCATCCGAGGCCGGTCCTGCGGATGTCGCCGCGACCGATCAAACCGTCGCGGCGGTCATCGACGCCATCACCCACAGGTCCAGGTCGGCGTGACCCGCTCGTCGAGAGGCGCGTCGCCCTGGTCGGGACCGGCGACGCCTCGCCCGTCTCGCCCACGGCGCCGGTGGTCCACTCCTCGAGGCTCAGGCGGGACTCGGTGACGACCGCGCCGGCCTCCCCGGCGTTGAGGCGCTCTTCGGTGGTGCGCTCCCCGACCGCGGCGGCGGCCGGGACCGGGCACGGCGGGAGTCGCCACTTGCTCGCTGCGGAGGATTTCGCCGCGCAGGCGCTCAGCTTCCGATGCGCCGAGCGCCCCGACGCAACAAGGGCGGCGAGCCGCTCGAGCTTGGACAGCTTGTCGTCAGCACCGCCGCCGCTGATTCGCTTCGTGTCGGCGATCCTGTTGATCTGTGCTGCCAACGCCCGTGGTTCACCAAGGGCATCGGGGCTAATCGCGATCGAGAACCGCCACTCGGGGTGGACGACGATGAAGCGAGCGGAGCGCGTGTCCGTGGTCTCCTTCTTGGCCGTCGCCATCCCGACGAGGAGCGCCGATCCCGGCAGCACCGCTCCAGCAGCCATACGGGTCATGGTCGGTCGGTGATGGACGAGAACCTGTCCATCGCACTCGACCGAGGCGCTGACGTCGCCATCGAACAGTTGGCAGGCGTCGGCCAGGATGATGCGGTCGTCGTACACCATGAGTTGTGGCATCGAGCCGAACCCCACCGGATTCAGCTGGTGAACGGTGCCGATGAAGCGCGCCCGTCGCCGTAATTCGCCAGCTTGAACAAGCTCATCGACTTGCGCCTGCAGGCTCTTCTTGAGTGCGCCGCGGGCGAAGACTGGGCCTTCAGAGCGTAGCTGGAGCGCGCGGTGAATCAGTCGCTCCTCGCCCTGGACATCCCCCTCGGCTGCCCTACCCGCAGCTTGTCGGAGCAGCTCCGAGCCGCGGCGCTCGACGTCGGCGACTCGGTCTTCGCGAGACGCCTTTCGATCGCGCGGCACCTCTGCCGACGGCGCGGCCGTGCCGACGCGGCTCCCGCGCGGTGGTCCAGGCGGAATCGGGCGAGACCGAAGATCGCTCACGAGCGCTGCGAGGGCCTCGGTGTCGCGCTCGTGTACCAGCGTCGTGATGGCTATCGGCTGCCCGTGCTCGTCGTCGCGAACCAGGCGGACACCCATCCTGCCCTTCGGCAAGGCGAAGCCGACCAGGTCCTCAGGGTTCAGGACAAGCTTCGGTGGGCGGCGATGAAGATCGTCAGTACCGAAGATCAGGCGTGCGGACGTGACGGCCAAGATGTTGAGCAGCGGTCGCAACGAGTTGACGAGGAACAGGCCACGAAGTTCTTCTGCCTCGTCCAGGTGGGGCTCGAGCCGCGAGGCAAGCTTGGCCGCCTTGCGACTGGTCCCCTGCCCGCATACGAGGTCGCCGTCAGCGCCGGGCCGGTCATCATCGTCCTGGTAGAACACCCATCCCGGTGGCGGCGGGCCCCAGGCGGGATCGGGTCGCCACCCTGCGGCCGCTTCCCAGCCGCGCGGTGGTTGAGGCCAGTTCGGCGGTGCGGTCCAGCGCGAGGCCATATCCCGTTCCTACCCACGCTGCGCGGAGCCCATAGGCGAGCCACCCATCTGGCGGTAGAACGTCTGTAGGCGTGGGCCGTAGCGCGCTGACGGGTCGTTCATCTTGGACGGGGAGCAGAGCGCCCTTGCTCGGTGAGGTCGGAGAGCGACTGTCCTCGAGATCCCTCCGCGTGGTGCGGGTCGTGGTGCGAATTGGGGTCTACCAGAGGCTCGTGGAGCCCTCAGAGACACGCCAGCGAGAACAAAGGCCCTGGTAGGAGCCTTGAGAAGCACCTTCCCGCGTTCTTACAAGCCGTCGGTCGCAGGTTCGAATCCTGCCGCGCCCACCGAAGGTCAGAGGGTTCCAGAGCTCCGAGAGACACCGAGACCCACCAGCGGCACCTCGAGGCCGCAATTCTTGCGGGCTTCGCGCAGGGCGACCACCTTCCGACCGTGAAGGCTCTCGCTACCGACGACCAGGTCGCCGTGGGCGCGGCCCACGTGGCTCCTCGCGACCCTGCGAGCACTCGGGACGAGTGACACCGACCGACCGTTCACTCCGGGGTGACCGTGTCTCTCGGTGCCCATTTCGATCGTCGTCGTGAGCCGAGGAGCGGATCCGGAGTTCGCCTCGCTGCCGGATTCGGGGCTGCGGCCACCCAACTCGCTGCGAGCCGCTTTCCGATGTCACGCCGCCCGTATGTCGCAGATTGTCGGGCTCGATAGTGGGCTCGATAGTGGGCAAACCGGTCGAGAAAGCGCTCGAGACACGATGTCTGCGTGACGATCCGGCGAGGTCGCGGCGAGAAGGCTCGCGAGTCGGGGCCACGATCGGAGAGCACCGGGCCCGATGCCGGCGCGCCCAGGTCTCCGGAAACCCCCACCCGGTTCACCACTCGACCTCTGCCCGGTGACAGGTCGTTCTCCTAGACTGACGTGATGGCGTCCATCACACCAACCGCAACAAAGCCGCTGCGGGTGGTCGTGGTCGACGATCATGAGGTCGTTGTCGCCGGGCTCAAGGCGATGTTCGCGCCGTTCACCGAACGGGTTCGCGTGGTCGGCTCGGCGCAAGGGGTCGACGAGGCGCTCGAGGTCATCGCATCGCAGTCCCCGGACGTGGTGCTCGCCGACGTGCGCCTGGAGGGCCAGAGCGGCCTGGATCTGTGCCGGCGCCTCGGAGAGCAGACCCTCGTGCACCGGGTGGTGCTCCTCTCGGTCTACGACGATGAGCAGTACCTGTTCCAGGCGCTGCGCGCGGGTGCATCGGGCTACCTGCTCAAGCACATCCACGGCGAGGAGCTCGTCTCGCAGCTCGAGCTCGCGGCGGACGGTACGACGGTCATCGACCCCAGGATGGCCGGTCGGGCGGTCAGCTCGGCCGCACGCCTCAACCGCGACGAGTTCTGGCCCGGCGCGCACCTCGGTCTCAGCCATCGCGAGAGCGAGGTACTGGCGTTGCTGGTGGCGAGCTGTACCAATCGTGCGATCGCGGCCCGTCTCGTCGTCGGGGAAGAGACCGTGAAGACCCACGTGCGTGCCGTGCTGCGCAAGCTCGGAGTCGGCGACCGCACGGCGGCGGTGGCGCTGGCATTGCGAGAGGGAGTGTTCCGATGACCAGGAGACGCACGGACCCGGAGAGCGCACCGGCGCCGGGGCGGAACGGATGATCGGAAGCCTGGGGTTCGCCGACCCGGAGCGCGAGAACGCCGTCCTGCTCGCCATCATCGAGGCGACAGCGAGCGGCCCCGATCCGGAATCGCGAGCCGCCGCCGTCGCCGGGGTGATCACCGACGCCACCGCCACCGACGTCTGTTTCGTCCACGTCCTCGACGACTCCGAACAGTCGCTGACGCTGCTCGGGGCCACGCCACCCTTCGACGCCCACGTCGGGTCGGTGCACCTGCCCCTGGGTCACGGGGTCAGCGGTTGGGTGGCCAGCCACGAGGAGCCGGTGGTGATCCTCGAGGACAAGGAGGCCGATCCGCGCTACCTGCCCATCCCGGCGCTGCGTGGCCAGGAGTTCACCTCGATGGTCTCGGTCCCGATGATCAGCCCTCCGTGGGGGCTGACCGGGGTGCTCAACGTGCACACCCGCGAGCGACACGACTTCGACGACCGCGACGTGCGCCTCCTGCTCGCGATCGGGCGTCTCCTGGCGGGTGGGGTGCACCAGGCCCGCATGCACCGTCAGCTCGCCGCCCGGGAACGCGCCCACGAGCGCTTCGCCGAACAGATCGTGGCCGCGCAGGAGACCGAACGGCGCCGCCTGGCCCGCGAGATCCACGACGGAGTCTCGCAAGGGCTGGTCTCGCTCTCCTACCACCTGGACGCCGTGATCTCCCATCTCGATCGCGGCGACCCGGATTCGGCACGCGACGACATCGCCGCCGCCTGCGCCCTCGTCGACAGCACCTACGGCGAGGCCCGCGCCGTCAGCGGCGCGCTCCGGCCTCCCGTGCTCGACGATCTCGGCCTCACCGGGGCGCTCGCCGCCCTGGTCCACGGCACCCCTGGCGGCATCGCCACCTTCGCCGTTTCCGACGACGTCGACCTTCCCGACCACGTCGAGACCGCGATCTACCGCATCGCGCAGGAGACCCTGCAGAACGTGATCAAGCACGCAGCGGCCAGCCGGATCACCGTTCGACTCGACACGGACGGCGGCGACGTGCGCCTCGTGGTGGCTGACGACGGCATCGGGTTCACCCCCACCGCGACATCGGAGGACGCCGGGGACGACGGCGGATTCGGGCTGGCCTCGGTGCGCGAACGCGCCGAACTCCTCGCCGGCACGCTGCACGTCACGACCCGCCCCGGCGAGGGCACCACGGTGACGGTCACGGCCCCGGTTCCCGACCCGCTCGGCTCACGCGACAAGGCCATCAGCACCTGAGCGCCGCCACCGCGCCCGACCCACACGTGCACCGACCTCCGCGGACTCCGGAGTCGGTGCTGCCGCAATCGCCACCGGGACCGATGACCCGGTGCCCGGCGTCCCCGGCTCGCGCGAGGCGGCGACCCGTCAGTGGAACAGTCCCTCGCGCAACGTCGCGGCGAGAGCTGAGGCGCGATCGTGGACCCCGAGCTTGCGGTAGATCGCTCGCACATGTGTCTTGACGGTCTGTTCGCCGACGACCAACCGCCGGGCGATCGCGCTGTTGCTCATACCGACCACGATCAGCGCGAGGACCTCGCTCTCCCGCAGGGTCAGTCCCAGGCGTCCGCCGGGCCAGTGCTCCTCCCACACTTCGGTCCGGGTCACGGTCGACGGCGCTGCCGGCGGCATTCTCGGGTCGACGACCACCTCGCCCGCACGGACGCGGAGGATGGCTGAGACGAGCTCCTCGGCGGAGACCTTCTTGAGCAGGTAGCCGCGCGCACCGGCTTCGAGCGCGTGGGTGAGGAAGTGTTCGTCATCGTGTGCGGTGAGGATGACGACACGCGCGTCCGGGGACCACGTGACGAGCTCGCGGCAGATGTCGAGCCCGTCGGCGTCACCCAGTCGCATCTCGCTGAGCACCACATCCGGAGCGAGTTCCTCGGCGAGCTCCACTCCTGTGCGTGCATCATCGGCTTCCCCGATCACCCGGACCTCGGGGTGGCCGGCCACCATCGTCCTGATACCGGCCCGGACCATCTCGTGACCGTCGATGATCACGACGGTCACCGGAGAGCTCAACTCCCCCGGACCTTCCCTGGTGATCCCCGTCGGCGACGGTGCGTACCCGGTCACGAGGGGTGGCAGCGTCCCGTCGCCGAGCTGGAACCCGGCGCCCTGCCGACCGACGAGGTCGGCAGGGCGCCGGGAGCCCGTCACCGCGCGCCGACCGTGGGGAGCTCCTCACCGACGGGGGGAAGACCTGCCGCGTCGCGCACGGCCTTCGCGGCGGCGGCGGGGTCGTCGGCCGAGTAGATCGACCCGCCGACCACCGCGATCTCCGCACCGGCCTCCTTCACCGAGGTGATCGTGTGGACGCTGACCCCTCCCGCGATGGAGAACGGCACGCCTGCCTCGCGGCCATCGGCCAGCAGCGACTCGATCGAGTAGTCGGGTCGGGCCTGCTCGTCGAGTCCGGCGTGGATCTCGACGAAGTCCACGCCCAGCTGCGAGACCTCGCGGATGCGGCGTACACGGTCGTCCGTCACGGTGATCATGTCGGCGACGACCTTCCGGCCCGCCTTCTTGCCGGCCTCCACGGCCCCGCGGATCGTGTCGTCGTCGGCCGTGCCCATCACGGTGACCAGATCCGCGCCGACGGCGAACGCCAGGTCGGCCTCGAGCTGGCCGGCGTCGGCGGTCTTGAGGTCCGCGAACACGAGCCTGTTCGGGTGGGCGGACTTGAGTGCACCGATGGCGCTGACACCCTCGGCTTTGATCAACGGGGTCCCCAGCTCGAGGATGTCGACGTACTCGGCGACCTGGCGTGCCAGGGTCAGCGCCTCGTCGAGCGTGGGAACGTCCAGTGCTACCTGCAGCTTCACGGCGTCTCCTGATCTGTTTTCGACGTGCTCCCGGTCGGAGCGGTCTTGAATTGAGCACCATCGTGCCTCGACGAGAGATGCTCGACGGTTCGATCCGAAATCGGACCGCCCACCACCGCGGCCCTCGCCGGCCGCACGAATCGGAAATTCCTCTCCTCTTTGGTTCGACGGTCGATCCCGATGGCGATGCGGACAGGAATTGCCCGGGCGGGGCTCATGTCGAGGCACGCGACCACGTGCGGCGTGCCGCGTCGACGACGGCGTCAACGGTGAGTCCGAACTGCTCGTACAGGGTCTGGTGGTCCGCGCTGGCCCCGAAGTGCTCGAGGGAGACGATCTCGCCCCGGTCGCCCACGAAGCGGTGCCAGGACATCCCGACCGCGGCCTCCACGGCCACTCGCGCGGTCGCCGCGGGCGGCAGGATCCGCTCGCGGTAGGACTCGTCCTGGGCGTCGAACCACTCGACGCACGGCATGGACACCACGCGGGTGGGCACCCCCTCGGCCTGGAGGACCTCGCGAGCCGAGAGGGCCAGCGCGACCTCCGAGCCCGTGGCGATCAGCAGGAGCTCCGGCGCCCCGGCGTTCGGCCCGGTGGGATCGGCCGAGGCGATCGTGTAGCCACCGCGCATGACGCCCTCGGCGGTGACTCCGTCGAGGATCGGGACGTTCTGGCGGGTCAGGGCGAGCCCTGTCGGCCCGTCCGGCGTCTCGAGGATGCGGCGGAACGCGGCGGCGGTCTCGCGGGCGTCGGCCGGGCGGACCACGGCCAGCCCCGGCATCGCACGCAGCGCGGCGAGGTGCTCGACCGGCTGGTGCGTCGGACCGTCCTCACCCAGCCCGATCGAGTCGTGGGTCCACACGTAGATCGTCGGCAGTTTCATCAGTGCGGCCAGCCGCACCGCCGGACGCATGTAGTCGCTGAAGACCATGAAGGTCCCGCCGTACACGCGCGTGCCGCCGTGCAGAGTGATCCCGTTGAGAATGGCGCCCATGGCGTGCTCGCGAACGCCGAAATGCAGCGTGCGCCCGTACGGCGACGCCTGGCCCCACATCTCGGTCTTGATGGTGCTCGGGCCGAACGAGTCGGCCCCCTTGATCGTCGTGTTGTTGCTCTCGGCGAGGTCGGCCGATCCGCCCCAGAGCTCGGGGAGCTGGTCGCCGACCTTCTCGAGAATCTTCGCGAGCGCCTTCCGGGTGGCCACCGGGTCCTCGTCGGGACTCCAGTCCGGCAGATGGTCGACCCAGCCGGCGGGAAGCTCGCGCCGGCGCATCCGATCCCACAGCTCGTGGCGATCCGGGTTGTCCCGCGCCCACGCGTCGAAGGATTTCTGCCAGGCACGACGCGCCTCTCGGGCCCGTTCACCCACGGCCCGGGTGTGCGCGAGCACGTCGTCGTCGACGGCGAAGCTGACGTCCGGATCGAAGCCGAGGATCGTCTTGACGCGCGCGACCTCGTCGGCGCCCAGCGCCGAGCCGTGCGCGGCGCCGGTGTTCATCTTCTCCGGTGCCGGGAAACCGATCACGGTCCGCAGGGCGATGAAGGACGGTCGGGCGGTCTCGGCGACCGCCCTGTCGAGGGCCTCGCGGATGCCGGCCACGTTCTCGCCGCCGCGCACCGACTGGACGTGCCAGCCGTAGGCCTCGTAGCGCTTCGCCACGTCCTCGGACAGCGCGATCGACGTGTCGTCCTCGATCGAGATCCGGTTGTCGTCGTAGATCACGACGAGGTTGCCGAGCTGTTGGCGGCCGGCGATCGAGGACGCCTCGGACGTGACCCCCTCCTCGATGTCGCCGTCGGAGGCGATGACGTAGACGACGTGGTCGAAGGGGCTGTCGCCGGATGCTGCGTCAGGATCGAACAGGCCCCGTTCGCGGCGTGCCGCCATGGCCATGCCCACCGCCGCACCCAGGCCCTGGCCGAGCGGACCGGTGGTGATCTCGACACCCGGTGTGTGGCCGTGCTCGGGGTGGCCCGGAGTCTGGGAACCCCAGGTGCGGAGCTGCTCGAGGTCGTCGAGCTCGATTCCGTAGCCGGCCAGGAACAACTGCAGGTACAGGGTGAGGCTCGAGTGGCCGCAGGAGAGCACGAACCGGTCACGACCGGCCCAGTCCGGGTCCGACGGATCATGTCGCATGACGTGCTGGAACAGCGTGTAGGCGAGCGGAGCCAGCGCCATCGCGGTTCCCGGATGGCCGCTGCCGCACCGCTGGACGGCGTCCGCGGCGAGGACGCGGACGGTGTCGACCGCACGCGCGTCGAGGTCCGACCAGTCGTCCGGCACCGAGACTGCGAGGAGGGAGGTGACCTCGTCGAGGACACCGGTGTCGGCGCGCGAGGGACTTGCTTCCACACTGTTCACGACCATGCACTCCTGAGGTGTCGGTCCACGTTGCTGACGGCGCCCGCGAGCCTGTTCATCGCCCGACGAGCGTCTCGGGCTGGTTGGTCGCTTCGAGCACGGACATCCACAGGTCGCCGTCGGGATCGACGCGGTTGCGGTGACTCGTGATGAGCGGCATGGGGATGTGCACGAACCGTCGCCTCCACCGGACGACGACCGTCTCTGTCCGGCCGGCCATGGCAGCGTGGACCGCGGCGTGCGCCAGGCGGAGGCAGTAGACGCTGTCGTAGGCGTTGGCGGTGACGCTGCGGATGGAGTAGCTCGGGTCGATGTAGCGCAACGTCGGTGAGAGTCCGACCCGGGTGAGGTGCGCCTCGATGCGGTCGGTGAGGAACTGCCCGATGTCGCCGAGCCGGACGTTGCCCGAGACGTCGGTCGCTCCGTTCCCGTCGAGGTGTCCGGCCGCCTCGAGCAGGTCCTGCCCGGCGCCTTCGGCCACGACGATCACGACATGGCCCCGGTTCAGTACGTGATGCTCCACGCGGGCCAGCAGACCCTCTGCCCCGTCGAGGTCGAACGGGACCTCGGGGATGAGCACCATGTCGGCACCGTTGTCGGCCAGCGCCGCGTAGCAGGCGATGAACCCGGAGTGCCGACCCATCAGCTTCACGATGCCGACGCCGTGCTCGTGGGCCGCGGCCTCGGTGGCGACCGCGTCGATGAAGTCGGTCGCCCGCTCGAACGCGCTCTGGAAACCGAATGACTGGTCGGTGTAGGGCAAGTCGTTGTCGATCGTCTTGGGGATGGCGATCACCGCGATGTCGAGGCCGCGGCGGGTGATCGCGGAGACGAGGCGCATCGCCGCGCGGATGCTGCCGTCGCCGCCGATGACGAAGAGGATGTCGACGTTGCGCGCGATGAGGGTGTCGACCATCTCGTCGGCGTCCTGATCGCCACGAGAACTGCCGAGGATCGTGCCTCCGGACCGGGTGATGTCGGAGAAGTCGCTGTGCGACAGATCGATCGTGTCGTCCCGGTACTTGACCGTCAGTCCCCGGAGCCCGTTGCGGAAGCCGAGGATCCGCCGTACCCGGTAGTGCACGGTGAGCTCCTGGACGACCCCCCTGATCACGTTGTTCACGCCGGGGCAGAGCCCGCCGCAGGAGACGATGCCGGCCGTCGTCACGGCCGGGTCGAAGTAGATTCGCCGCCGTGGTCCGGCCGTCTCGAACGACGGGAGGTCCGCGGCAGGCGTCGCCCCGATCACCGAGATCGTGTCGTCGAGCATCACCCGGTCGTCCTCGTGGACGAAGTGCGGAGAGGTCTGCTTGTCGGCGAGCCGCGCGGAGAACGGCGACGGGTAACGGCCTTCTCCGAGCGTGCGGATGCGGAGATCATCCAGATGCACCGTCACGATTCATCCCCCGGAACTGGGTGGTCTGCGGTCCTTGAGGCTCGGATCCCGGCCTCGGGTCACCGCGGGAGGGCCCGCTCGAAGGTGATGTGTCGGATGAACTGCACCCATCCGTTCGCGATCAGGAGCGACTCGGCGAGAGTGCTGTCGTCGTCGCGTCGTGGCGCCGCCAGCAGCGCGCCGCCGCTGACGCCGGACGCGGCGAAGACGGCGTCCCCCGAGACGAGATCGTCGCGGTCGTAGACCTGCTCGATGCTCATCCCGGCGTCGCGGATCGCGGCGGCCTCCTCGGCGGTCTTGGGCGCCAGCCGCCCCAGCATGCCGCCGCCGAGTGCCCGGACCGCGGCCGCCGTCATCACGCCCTCCGGGGTACCGCCGACCCCGAGCAGGAGGTCGGTGTCGGAGTTCGGGAGGAGCACCTCGAGCGCCCCTGCGACATCACCGCCCGGCGGGCTGTGCACTCTCGCCCCCGCCGCCAGCACCTGCGCGATCAGCCCGTCCGCCCCGCGGTGGCGGGGCTTGTCCATGATGACGACTCGGAGCTCCGTCGCGGGCTTGCCGAGGGCCTCGGCGACCTTCTGCAGGGTGCGTTCCGGGGGATCGTCGAGATCGACGGAGCCGCGGGCCGCCGGCGGAACCACGATCTTGTCCATGTAGAAGCCGGGTCCAGGCGACCAGAAGGAGCCCGGTGCGCCGAGCGCGATCGTCGACATGGCGCCGGGAAGACCCATCGCGCAGAACGACGTGCCCTCCAGAGGATCCACGGCGATGTCGAAGTCGGGTCCGCCGTCGCCGTCCCCGACGACCTCACCGTTGAACAGCATCGGGGCGTCGTCCTTCTCTCCTTCCCCGATGACGACCGTCCCGCGTCCGGGGACGTGCGTGAGCGCGCGACGCATGGCATCGGTCGCGGCGCCGTCCGCGGCTTCCGCGTCGTGCCGGCCCACCCACGCCGAGCAGGCCAGGGCGGCGCTGTGGGTCGCTGCGATCGCCGTCGACCCCAGGACGTCGAGATAGACGCGCGGCTTGCGCAGCGAGTCGTTCTGGACCTGCATGTCGGACTCCACATCTCGTCACACGCCCTCGAGCAGGCGTCACGGGAGTGGTCCTGGTTCGACCACCCGTCGTACAGGGCGCGTGCTGGGAAGGACCGTTCGTCGGGGAGGATCGCCGGGACGCGGTGGTGCGCGGCCCGTGGAAGCAGGGCGCAGAGATCGACCCGGCTAGACGCTCGGTGCGGGCCCGGCGAGTTGGTCGGGGCCGCCCGGCCCCGGCCCCGGCCCGCTGGGGACGCCGTGGGGCGGTTGTCTCGGCCCGACCCACGGCATCTCGCCGCGCGCGGCGGCCGTGTCGATGGCGACGCGGAGCCCGCGGGCGGCGGCGCGCGGGTCCGACGCACCGTGGACGGCCGCGCCGACCACGGCGACCACCGCGCCCGAGCCCTGCACCTCGCGGATGCTGTCGAGGTTCACCCCGCCGGTGATGGAGAAGGGGACCTCCGACTGACGGCCCGCCTCGATCACGGCACGGATGGAGTAACCGCCGGGAGCCTGCCCGTGGAGACCCGCATGGAACTCGCAGAAGTCGGCTCCGAGCCGCACGATCTCACGAGCGCGCGTGACGAGGTCGTGGGCAGTGATCATTTCGGCGACCACGCCCTTGCCCCGGCTCCGGGCGACGGCGACCGCGGCCTTGATGGTGTCGTCGTCGGCCCCGTCCAGGACCGTCACGAGGTCAGCGCCGGCGCTGAAGGCGATGCCGGCCTCGAGCCCGCCGGCCTCGACGGTCTTGATGTCCGCGAGGACCGTCTTCTCCGGTTGCGACCCCTTGATCGCGCTGATCGCGGCCGTCCCCTCGTTCTTGATCAGGGCGGCTCCCAGCTCGAGGATGTCGACGTACTCGGCTGTGGAACGGGACAGGACGAGCGCCTCGTCGAGCGTGGCCACGTCCATGGCGAGCTGCAGTCTCACAATCCTGCCTCCCTGCTGGATCGTTTGACGTTGACGTCCGCGGCGGTCACTCGAGATTCGCGTGGAGGCGCCACAGGTCGCGCGCCGACGTCCCGCTGGTCTGCCAGAGGACGTGGAAGAGCGCGTCCGTGAGGATCAGGACGGACTGTTCGAACAGGCTCCCGGCGTACTGGGACGAGTTCGCGCCGTCGAAGTCCTGCTTGTCGGCTGCCGGCACCACGAGTGTCTCGGTGGCGAGATCCGCGAGGTCGGACTCCGGATCCGTCGTCAGCGCAAGCACCGTGGCGCCCTGGTCGGCCGCGGTGCGGGCGGCCGTGACCACCCGCTTCGTCGATCCGGAACCCGATGCCGCGACCAGCACGTCGCCTTCGACGATCGCCGGTGTGGTGGTTTCCCCCACCACGTGGGCGTTCTTGCCGAGGTGCATGAAACGCATCGCGGCCATCTGCAGCGCGAGCCCGCTCCTCCCCGTCCCCACGGTGAAGACGCCGGTGGCACCGGCCATGAGGGTTGCGGCCCGCTGCCATGCGTCGGTGTCGACACCCTGGAGGATCTCGCTGTGCTCCGAGGTGATCAGGTGCGCGGCCTCGTCGAACGTGACGACGTGATCGTGGCCGTCATCCGTGCCCACCTCGTGCGATGTCGACGTCGACATGAACACAGCCCCTTTCGCCCGGAAGGCCGGCTGCCCGCCAGCGGGGCATCGAGCCGTCCCCGGGCTCACTGTCCGGATAGGAGATCGATCGACCGGGGGAGAACCTCCCGGTGAGGGTCGCGCGACGGGTCAGGTCCTCGAGCCCCGACATCGGCGAGCGTGCGGATCGTGCATCGGGTGTCCGGTGTCCGCCAGGGTCAGGCGCCCCCGCCTGCCTGGCACCGGATGTCGGTACGGCGCGCATGCCTCCTGTCACCGGCTCGCAGCCGGTCCGCGTGCCTCCCGGCGTCGGGCGGGAGGGTCCCTCGCTGCAGCCGGCGCCGGTGGCCGGCCAGTGAGCTCCACGGTCATGAACGTGACGCTAGACACGGCGCACGGACCGCTGCCTCCCCTACGTGAGGGAGTCAGAGGGTTACTCCGAGCCACCGGCGTCCCCCCGGGACGATGCTCGTGGCGGCGGAGGCGCCTCGCGGGCCGAAAGGCATGACGTCACGCGTCAGCGCTTGCGCCTCCTCACCGGCGGCGGCTACAACTGTCGTCCGTCGGGCGTGCCTCGAGCCGTCCGACGACATCGGTGGCTCGTTCCCTCCGCCCCCTCGGGGAGCGCGCCCGATCGACGTGTCACTCCGCCGTTGGGCGCCCCTTCTGCGCCCATTCGGCCTGTGCCCGTTCGGGCCATCGTGATCCAGCACCGAGCAACGCGACCGGTAGCTGGTGATCGTTCTTCGTCGTCGCGCGCGGGCCGATCTCTTCCGCTCGGGCGGTACTCCACGTGAGAGGTAGGGGAACTCTGATGTCATCTCTGACCGAAGTTGCTCAGACGCTGGTGTCCAACAAGCGGGGCATCCTGGCTGCTGACGAGAGTGTCGGGACGATGGGCAAGCGTCTCGAGAGCGTCGGTGTCGAGTCGACCGAGGAGAACCGGCGCCTGTACCGGGAGCTGCTGCTCACCACTCCCGACCTCTCCGCGTCGATCAGCGGCGCCATCCTCTCCGACGAGACGATCCGCCAGGTGCTCTCGGACGGGACCGCCTTCCCCGAGGAGCTCGACCGGATCGGGGTGCTCGCCGGGATCAAGGTCGACACCGGTGCCAAGGCGCTCGCCGGAGCCCCGGGCGAGAAGGTCACCGAGGGACTGGACGGGCTCCGTGAACGGCTCGAGGAGTACGTCACGCTGGGGGCCACCTTCACGAAGTGGCGCGCGGTCTACTCGATCGACGACGGCCTCCCCTCGGACCGCGCGAAGCGCGCCAACGCACACGCCCTCGCCCGGTACGCGGCCCTGTGCCAGGAGGCGGGTCTCGTTCCGATCGTGGAGCCCGAGGTGGTCATGGACGGCGACCACTCCCTGGAGCAGTGCCAGGAGGTCACGCGCGGCGTCCTGCGGTCGGTGTTCGACGAGCTGGCCGTCATGGGAGTCGTGCTCGAGGGCATCGTCCTGAAGCCGAACATGGTCGTGGCGGGTGACGAGGCCACCGATCAGCCCGCTCCGGCCGAGGTGGCGCGCGCCACCGTCGACACGTTGCGCGAGACGGTGCCGCCGGCGGTCCCGGGGATCGCCTTCCTCTCCGGCGGCCAGGACCCGGAGGAAGCGACGGCCAACCTCGCCGCCATGAACGAGCTCGCGCCCCTTCCCTGGGAGCTGACGTACTCCTTCGGGCGAGCGCTCGTCGGTCCGGCCCTCGATACCTGGCGAGGCAGCCACGACCAGTGGGACGCCGCGCAGAAGGCGCTCTCGGACCGGGCGATCGCGAATGCCTCCGTCCGCTGAGCCACTCGGTCGCGATGAGCTCGGGCGCCGGAACGGTCCAGGTGGTCGAGGCCGTGCACCGGCTCGGCCGGCTCCACGATCTCTTCGGCCTGTGACGGCTCCGGTGTCCGACTCCGCACCGCCCTCCGCACCGCCCTCCGCCCCGCCGTCAGCGTTCCGGCGTCGGCGGCCGCCGGCCGCTCCGCTCGTAGCGTTCGAGCATCGCGATGCGCTCGTCGTGCCGGGGATCGCGCGAGTACGCGGTGTCGACGAATCGGGTGACGATCGCTGCGGCCTCCTCGTGAGTGTGCATGCGAGCGCCGATGGCGACGATGTGGGCGTCGTTGTGCTCACGCGCCAAGGAGGCTGTCTCGATGCTCCAGGCGAGAGCGGCACGGATACCGCGGACCTTGTTGGCGGCCATCTGCTCGCCATTCCCGGAGCCGCCGATGACGACGCCGAGACTGCCCTCGTCGGCGACCACTCGCGCCCCGGCCTCGATGCAGTAAGGAACGTACGAATCGTCCGGGTCGTGCTCTCGCGGACCGATGTCCCGGACGTCGTGACCCAACAGATCGAGGTGTCGGACGATGTGGTTCTTCAGCTCGAACCCGGCATGGTCAGAAGCGACTTAGACGCGCACGACTCGATTCTGGCAGTGAAATGGCTCGAACACTATACCGAGTCGTCGGGTGATGGTAACTTGAGGGCCACTCCATCGACTCATCCATCCGTCGACAGCGCGGCTCCGAATACGCTCGCTCCATCGATGATGGTCGACGCGACTCCGTGTGTTGCGCGTCCGCGGATACGACGACGAACGTGCGGCTGGGTCAATCCACATCACGGCGGTCTCGTTTCAGCGCGACGACCGCGCGTGACGTCGGAAAGGAGCCGAGGACGATGGCGACATGGACACTCCATCGACGACACGTCATCACCAACGGCGACTCCGGCTCGCCGAGAGCGCGGCGGAGACGTTCCGGACGAAGGGCATCGATGACCGAACCAGCCATCGTCGCGTCCGTTCTCGGCGCCGATTACTCCCGTCTCGCCGGCGAGGTCCTCGACCTCCAGAGCGCCGGTGTCGACCGAATCCAGTGGGACGTCATGGACGGTCACTTCGTCCCGAACATGACCTTCGGCGCCGCCGTCGTCGCAGCTTGCCGCCCGCACGTCGACCTGCCGTTCGAAGCTCATCTCATGATCGAGGAGCCGGACGCCGTGCTCGAGGACTTCGTGTCCGCAGGGTGCAACACGGTGATCGTCCACGTCGAGGCCTGTCCGCACCTGCACCGCACGCTGTCGATGATCAAGGATCTCGGTGCCCGGGCCGGAGTGGCCGTGAATCCGTCGACATCACTCGACTTCGCGACTCACGTCGTCGATCAGCTCGATCACATCCTGGTCATGACCGTCAACCCGGGATTCGGCGGCCAGGAGTACATCGAGGCGATGGAGGACAAGGTGTCGGAGGCGCGCGAGATCGCCGATCGGTCCGGTCGCTCCGTCCATGTCGAGGTGGACGGTGGAATCTCGGCCGGTACCGCGGCAGCGCCCTGGAAAGCCGGCGCGGACCTCCTCGTCGTCGGGTCGGCGCTGCTCAGTCACCCCGGCGGAAAACGTGTCGCGACCGAGGAGATTCGTCACGTGCTGACGGAAGCGGGAGCGAGTTCCTGACAGGAGCGGCAACCGATGAGGGCCACGTACCACGTCTCGCCGCGCGCGTCCGACAAATGACGAAGGAGAGCCATCGGCCATGATTGACAGTGCCACGAGGGAGAGCCAGGACCGTCTGTTGGAGCAGGCGGTCGGAGTGCTGCGTACCCGCTACGAGCTCGGAACCGGATACCCGCACGTCTCATCGGCCGAGGCCGAGGACGTGGTCGTCCTGCTCGAAGCCGCCATCAACGCGAGCGACACCGACGGGGCCGACCGGAAGGAAGCGGTCGCCCTCGCCCATCGCCTGGTCGACAACGATCACCCCGAGGCTTCCCCGCTGTGGCCTCGCTCTCACGACTGACGATCTCCGAGGCTCGGAGGACTCGGCACGGAATGCGCCTCGTCCCGAATTCGAGAGGATCAGGAAGGGCGTAGCTACGCCCTCGGGCGGGCGAGCAGGACCGCGGCCACGGCGACGACCCAGACGACGAAGGTGAAGGGCAGGTCGAGGCCGATCGGGCCGTCGAGGGCGAACGGTCCGCTGGTGTCGAGCGCGGTCACGGTCACGAGCCGCGCGGCGATCGCGACGACGCCGACCGCGGTCAGCCAGCGGGGGGCCAGCCCCGCCCGGTGCAGGCCGGCGGCGATTCCCGCGACCATGGCGGTGTCCGGGAAGACGCACGCGCCGAGCGCGACGAACTGACCCGTGTAGATGCCCGTGACGAGACCCGCGTCGCCGCCCGTGGCGGCCAGGTGCACAGCCAGCGCCCCGAAGATCGCGGAGACGCAGCTGGTGGCGTTGGAGAGCAGAGCGCCGGCCAGCCCGATGCGCAACGCCATCCCGCCGGGCGCGGACCGCGGCACGGACCACGCGAGGATCGCGACCATGGTCGTCAGGAGCGTGGCGAACAGCGCCGTCAAGGGGAGCGCCAACACCATGCCCCCGGCGGCGGCCGCGAGCCCGGCGGCGACGGCGGCGCTGCCGTCCGAGAGGTGGAGGTCCAACGGCGTCACCGTGCTCGCGCCGATCACCGCGGCCATCGCCCCCAGCCCCGCGACGGCCGCCCACCGCAGCGGGGCCCGCCCGGGTGCGGGGTCGGTGAGACGGTCGGGGTCGGGTCGGGCGACGGACGTCGTCATCGGGGTCTCCTGTCCGGTCGGTGGCGGTCCGGCAGGAGGGTCGCTCCACGCGCGCGCAGGATCATCGGCCGAAATGCCGAGATCCGTCATCCGCCGTGGCGCTGGACGATGACGACGAGCTCGGTGCGGCGGGTGACCGCGAGCTTGGCGAAGACGCGCGCGAGGTGGGACTGCACGGTGCGCGGCGAGACGACGAGGTGCTCGGCGATCCCGCTGTTGGTCAGGCCGTCGGCGGCGAGCCGCGCGACCTGCTGCTCCGCCGGGGTCAGCGCCGCCCATCCCGCGGTCGGACGGTTGCGGGGCCCCCGCGTGCCCGAGGCGAGGCGGGTGGCCTGCGCCTCGGACAGGGCACGGCCCTGCCGCCACGCCTCGTCGAACGCCTCGTCACCGAGAGCGGCGCGGACCTCACGACACAACGCAGCGGCGCGCAGGCCGCCGGCGGTCGACTCGCCCCACCCGAGTCGTTCGCGACGGGTGGCGGCCGCGCCCAGGAGACGGACGACGCGCGGACCGGTCCGTTCGACGTCGGCGAGGGCCTCCCAGCACTCGATCACACCGAACGCGTCGCCGAGCGTCGTGGCGATCTCCAGCGCCGCGTGGAGGTCCGCGACACCGGCGCGGGGATCCCGCGCGGACGCCGCCCGACCGGCGGTCCGGGTCGCGAGGGACTCGGCCCAGCGGTCGCCGATGCGCCGCGACGTCGCGCGGGCCTCGGCGGCGAGCGTCGCGGCGCCGTCGACGTCGCCCCGGTCCAGCGCGGCGGCCGCCTGTTCGGCGAGGACCGGCGCGAGCAGCAGCGGCGCGGCACCCACCACCAGCTCGGCCGCCCCGGCGAGCATCTCGGCGCGCACGTCGGGGTCGGCGAGAGCGGAGCGCTGGAGCAGGGCGTAGACCTCCAGCGCCGGAGCGCCCGCGGCGGTGGCCAGCTCGTGGGCCCGCGACGCGTGGTGCTCGGCGTCCGCACGATCGCCGCGCCGCCGGGCGACCCCCGCCAGGACGGCGTGCACCCACGAGGCGCGGTAGTCGCCGCCGAGGGCGCCCACGAGCGCCAAGCCGGCGCGCGCCTGGCGCTCGGCATCGGCGAGCCGACCCTGGGCCAGGGCCAGGTGCGCGCCGACGCCCAGGCCGAAGCCCTCGCCCTGGAGGTTGCCCGCGCCGCGCGCGACGGTCAGGCACTCCGCGATCGCCGCGTGCGCCCCCGTGACGTCACCGCGCATCACCTCGACGTAGCCGAGCGCGCCCGCGGCGTCGGCCAGGTTCCACGTGTCCCCGGACGCGCGGGCCAGCGGGACCGCCTCGGCCAGCAGCACCTGGGCCCGGTCCAGCTCGCCGCCGGACCAGGCGAGCTGGCCCAGCCAGCTCAGGGCGCGGCCGGCGATGCGGTCGTCACCGAGCCGGCGGGACATCTGCAGGCTCTCCTGCGTCGCGGGCAGCGCGACCGCGACGTCCCCGGTGAACATGCCCAGCACCCCGAGCCCCCACAGCGCCGCGGCGCGGGTGACCGTGGGCTCCGTCGGGGCACCGTCGAGCGCCACCCGGAGCCAGGCGACGCCCTCGGCGATCGACCCGCGCAGGTGCCAGAAGGACGTCAGCGCGGCTGCGAGCCGCAGCGCCGCCGCACCATCCCCCGACCCGTTCGACGTGGCCCACGACAGCGCCGCGCGGAGGTCGGGCTGGTCGGCCTGGAGCCGGTCCAACCAGGCGAGCTGGTCGGCTCCGGTCAGCGCGGGCTCGGCACGTTCGGCGAGAACCAGGAAGGTCCGGCAGTGCGCTGCGCGCGCGGCGGCGAGCTCGTCGCGGGCCTGGAGCTCCCGGACGGCGAACGCGCGCACCGTGTCCAGCATGCGGTACCGCGTCGGGGTGGCCGTGGTGTCGGCGGCGAGCAGCGAGCTCGCGGTCAGCTCGGCGAGCACGGTGTCGACGTCGGTCGGGGACAGTTCGCAGATCGCGCCCGCGGTCGCGGCGGTGAACGGCCCCGCGAGGACCCCGAGGCGGCGGAACGCGGGCCGCACCGGCTCGGGGAGCAGCTCGTGGCTCCGATCGATGGCGGTCGTCAGGCTCTCGTGGTGGGAACGCGTCGGCCGTCCGGCGACCGCGAGCAGGTCGAGCGGGTCGTCGAGCCGGGCGTGGATCTCCGTTGCGCTGAACACCCGCCGTAGCGCCGCCGCGAGCTCGATCGCCAGCGGCAGGCCGTCCAGTCGACGACAGATCGCTTCCACCGCGGCGGGATCGTCGTCGACCTCCGGGGCGGTCGACCGGGCGCGGCGCACGAAGAGCTCGCGACCGTCGGCGAGGTCGAGCGGGCCCAGCCGGACCACGTCCTCGCCGTCGACGCCGAGGATCCGCCGGCTGGTGGCCAGCACCTGCACCGACGGACATCGTTCGAGGATCTCGACGACCACCCGGCCGCACCCGGCGACGAGGTGCTCGCAGTCGTCCAGGATCAGTAGGACCGCCTGGGCACCGAGACGGTCGACCAGACCGTCGGTGACGGCGTGCCCCGGAGACGCCCGCACGCCGAGGGTGTCGCCGACGGCGTCGGCGACGAGGCCCGGGTCCGCGACCCCCGCGAGGTCGACGAGCCACGCCCCGCCGGCCCACCGGTCCTGCCGGGCGCGCGCGACCTCCAGCGCCAGCCGGCTCTTCCCGGCACCCCCCGGCCCGCACACGGTCACGAGCCGCGCTTCCCCGAGAGCGGCCTCGAGCCGTCGCCGTTCCCCGCCGCGCCCCACGAACCCGCTCAGGGGGTACGGCAGGTTCCCCACGACGACCACCCCGAGCAGGAACCTACGTCCCGGACGCTCGACGGGGCAGTCAGTGGGCGATCCTCACCCCCATGCGCCGGACGATCGCGCTGATCCGTCGCGTGGGTCAGCGCATGACCGAGATCAGTGGTTACGACCGAGCTGTCGCGCTGGCCGCCCACGTGTTCACCGCGATCCTGCCGATGCTGCTGGTCCTCGACGCGTTGCTGCCCCGGGACGCCCGGCGCCCGGCGGGGGATGCGCTCGCGGCGAGCCTCGGGCTGTCGAGCTCCGCCGCCTCGGCGGTCACCGCGGCGCTCCCGCCCTCCGCGGGGAACGTCCCGGGACCCTCCGGCGGGCTCACCGTCGTCGGGGCGCTGCTGCTCGCCGCCGCGATCTTCGGGTTCGCCCGGACCCTGCAGCGCACCCACCACGCGGTGTGGGAGCTCGGCCCCGGGGGAGTCCGTGACCGGGCCGCCGCGGCCCTGGCCGCCGTGGTCCTGGTGGCCGAGTTCGGCCTGCTCGCGTGGCTCGGCCCGGACCTCGTCCGGCCCGGCGGCAGCGTCGTGCTGGGTTTCGTCGGGCACGCGCTGTTCGCCGCGGCGCTGTGGTGGGTGCTGCAGTGGCTGCTGCTCGCCGGTCGGGTCCCGTGGCGCTCCCTGCTGCCGGGATCGGTGCTCACCGCTCTCGCCCAGACCGTCGTCGTCACCGTCTCCGGCAGCTACCTCCCGTTCTCGATCACGGGCCAGGCCGCGCGCAACGGCCTCGCCGGCGTCGTCATCGCCTTCCTGTCCTGGCAGGTCGTGATCAGCGTCCTGATCGTCACCGCGGCGGTCGTCGGTGCCGAGCTCGCCCACCACGATCGGCCGCGACGACCCCGGGTCGAAGGGGCGACACAACCCCGTCACCTCTGAGCCACCACGCCCACGATCCACGCCATCGCCGCATCGACCGCCGCGTCCGGCGGCAGCGCTCGCCGGGGAGCGCGGGTGTCCGGCCAGGGCACCTCGTCCGTCGAGCACCACACGACGCCCGCGACGTCGTCGCCGGCGCGGACCGCGGCCGTCACGACCGGCGCCGCCGACTCCCAGCCGACGAGCACGACCGGGCCGCGGACGCCGCACCCGCGCGCCAGTCCCACCAGGTCCGGGACCCGCCCGGCCACGACCAGGCAGTCCACGCCACGACCCACCGCCGACTGCCCGAACCGCGCCCACCCCGCCTCCGCCGGGAGACCGTCGGGCATCGGCACGAGCGCGCACACGTCCCCGCCCGCGCCGAACAGGTACGCGTCCGGCGCGACGGCCTCGGCCGGGCACGGCAGCAGCGGCACCGCGGCCCGGAAGGCCGCGACCTGCGCCGCGCGGTTGTCCCGGTGCGACACCGACGACGACGGGAACAGGTGGCCCGCGAACCCGTACGCCTCGGCCGCCGCCAGCAGCGCCGTCCGCGCGCCGGCGACGTCGTCGGCCGCCAGGCGGTCGTCGGCGGCGGCGACGGCGCGGTCGCCCTCGGCCCGCCAGAACCGCTCCCACCCCGCCACGTCGCCGACCCGGGTGCGGCGTGCCGCCGCCGCGACGGCGGCCGGGTCGGCGGCTCCCGGGTCGCCGAGCAGCCGGTCGAACGTCGGGTCGGGGTGACGGCGCACGACGGCGTCAGGAGAGACGGAACGTCGGCCGGCCCCGGGTGTCGGCGCCGGTGGGCAGCCCGAGCAGCAGGCAGTGGTTGAGCAGCGTCTGCTTGAGGAAGACGGCGAACACCGGGAACTGCAGGCTCCGCTGCACGGCGATGACCGACCGCGGGGCCGCGTCGGCCACGAGCTCGGTGTAGAGATCGTCGACGCAGACGCCGTCCGGGTGGCGCCGCAGGACCGTGTCGACCGCCGCGGCGAACTCCTCACCGGTGTCGAGGATCTGCTGCAGCCGGGCGCGGGCCTCCCCGCCCTCCACGGGCAGCAGCGGGGCGTGCCCGGCACCGATGCCGTCGAGCAGCCCCTCGTCGATCATCGTGATCGCCCGGGACGCGGTGGCGGCGGTGCGGCGCGGGTCCGAGTCGGTCCAGATCGGCACGGCGCTGGTCTCGTCGGCCAGCATGAGGAACCGCGCGTCGGGCAGGTGGTAGACGACGCCGCCGGCCGAGTGGCCACCCGATTCCAGGACCTGGACCTCCGGGCGACCGTTGTCGTCGGTGAACGTCCAGCCGGTCCAGCGCGTCGACCCGATCGCGATCTCCTCGGCCGGTGCGCGGTCCTCGTAGTCAACCATCGACGCGACGCACGGGTGCACGGCGGGGTAGGTCCGGAGCAGGATCTCGACGACGAACGACGGGACGAAGCCGCTCAGGGCCGGCCCGAGCCCGAGCGCGTCCATCCGCTTGCCGAGGTCGGCGACGTCCTCGGCGGTCAGGCTCGCGGGGGCGCCGAGCGCGCGCAGCAGGTCGGCGAGCCGGTCCGGGGGCAGGTCCAGGCCCGCCAGGTGGTCGAAGTACGGGACGCCCGAGCGGTACATCCCCGCGAAGAACGCCGCGTGGTCGACGGCGGCGGGCCGTGACGCGCGCGGGATGTGGTGCCGCCGCGTGGCCGCGGGGATCGCCGCCAGGACGTGGTTGTTGCCGAGGTGGTCGACGTGCCCGTGGCTGTTGAGCAGGAGGACCTCCTCGATCCCCGTGAACCGTGCGGCGACCGCGAGGATCGCCGCGTACTGCTCGGGTCCGGCACCGGTGTCGAGCAGGTAGAGGCGCGGTCCGCGGCGGTACACGGCGACCGTCGGCAGGTCCGGGTCGCCCCACAGCGAGTGCGGGTGGCGGCCCTCGACGAGTACCAGGTCGGGGGCGATCTCGTGCAGGGTTCCGACGCTCACGGGGCGGAAGGCTCCCGGCGGCCGCTCTCACGGCGGTCTCACGAAGGTGGGAGCGCGCTCCGGGAACGGACGAACCGGCCACGACCGGCGCTACCGTCGTGGTGTGGAGTTCCGCGATCTCGGGCCTCTCCTCGTCGAGGACGACGACCTCGCGCGCCCGCCCGGCGGCGCCCGCCTCTCCACGGTGCTCGCGGTGCTGCTCGCGCGCGTCGGCGAGACGGTCGCCGCGTCGGCCCTCGTCGAGGCGATCTGGGGCACCGACGCGTCGGCCCGCAGCGTGAAGGTCCTCGAGTCGCACATCTGGCGGCTCCGCAAGCTCCTCGAACCCGACCGCGGCCCGCGGGCGGCGCCGACCGTCCTGCGCACCGAGCCGACGGGCTACCGGCTCGCCGTCGACCCCGCGCACCTCGACTCGCACCGGCTGGCGGCGGCGAGCACGTCGGTGCGCGCCCTGCTGGCCGCAGGGCGCCACGACGAGGTCCTCGCGGCGAGCGAGCAGGCGCTGGCCCGCTGGCGGGGACCGTTCTGCGAGGACGTCGCCGACACCGGGTGGCTCGCGCCCGTCCGCGAACGCTTCTCCGACCTGCGCCTCGACCTCGCCGAGCACCGCGCCGACGCGCTGATGGCCGTCGGGCAGCCCGAGCGCGCCGCCCACGAGCTCGCCGCACTCGTCGGCGAGCATCCGCTGCGCGAGCGGCTGTGGGAGCGCCGCATCCTCGGGCTCTACCGCTCGGGGCGCCAGGCCGCGGCACTCGCGGCCCACGACCAGGTCCGCCGCATCCTCGCCGACGAGCTCGGCGTCGACCCCGGTCCGGCGCTCGCCGACCTCCACCAGCGGATCCTCACCCACGCCGAGGAGCTGCGTCCGCCGCCGGCCGCGGGGACGGAGCGCCCGGCCGTCCCCGTGCGGCTCCCCGGCCGGCGCCGGAGCATCCTCGGCCGCGACGCGGAGTGCGCGGAGATCGCGTCGCGCCTGCGCCCCGGCGTGCTCGTGACGGTGCTCGGTGCCGGGGGCGTCGGCAAGACGCGGCTCGCCACGGAGGTCGCCGCCGGCATGGGGGACCGGTTCCCCGACGGCGTGTGGTTCGTCGACCTCGCGCCGGTGACGGCCTCCGACGCCGTGCCGGCGGCCGTCGCCGACGCGCTCGCCCTGAGCCCCGTGCCCGGCACGTCGGCACAGGACGTCGTCGCCGCCCACCTCGCCGACCGGCGGTCCCTCCTCCTGCTGGACAACTGCGAGCACCTGATCTTGGGCGCCGGCCCGCTCGTCGACCGGCTCGTGGACCGGTGCCCCGGGACGGCCGTCCTGGCCACCAGCCGCGAGCCCCTCGAGGTGGCGGGCGAGCTCCGGCACCTCCTCGGCCCCCTCCCGGTGCCCGACGGCCCGGCCGAGGAGCTCGCGACGTCGGCGGTCGTGCGGCTGTTCCTCGAGCGGGCGGCCGATGCCCGTCCCGATCTCGATCCGGGCGGGCCGGACGGTCCGCTGCTGCGCCGGATCTGCGCCGCGGTCGGCGGCCTGCCGTTGGCCGTCGAGCTCGCGGCCGCCCGGGCCCGGTCGTTCGAGCTCGCCGAGATCGCCGAGAGCCTGGAGCGCTCACCCGGGGAGCTCGCGCGCAGCGGCCCCGGTCCCGACCGCC
This sequence comes from Actinomycetospora sp. C-140, assembly GCF_054796175.1. NCBI lineage: Bacteria > Bacillati > Actinomycetota > Actinomycetes > Pseudonocardiales > Pseudonocardiaceae > Actinomycetospora > Actinomycetospora sp. C-140. Next base: position 28,750 of record NZ_JBTWNF010000010.1, read on the forward strand.
ACGCGACCCTGCTCGACACCGTCGCGTGGAGCTACCGCCTGGCGGGGCCGGACGAGCAGGTCCTGCACCGCCGGCTCGCCGTCCTGCCCGGGCCGTTCACCCTGGAGGGCGCCGCGGCCCTCTGCGGGCACGCGCCGCTGCGGGCCGAGCAGGCCCTCGACCTGCTCGGCGGGCTGGCGCACCGCTCCCTCGTCACCTCGGTCCGGCCGGGTGCCGCCGGCCGGGCGACGACGTTCACGCAGCTCGTCCCGATCCGCGCGCACGCCGACCAGGTCCTCGCGCCGGGGGAGCGGGAGGCGGCGGCGGCGCGGGACCGCTGGGTGCTCGACCGCGTCGCCGCGGGGCCGCTGCCGGGCGCCGCGGGTCAGCCCGCGTTCTACGACTGGCTCGACGACAACGTGGCCGCGGTCCGCGCCTGCCTCCGGTCGTTGCTCGTCGAGCGTCCCGACCCGGCGGGCCCGCGGCTCGCCGCCCGTCTGCTGGTGTACTGGCACGACCGCGAGCGGCTCGTGGAGCTGAGCCGCTGGGCACACGCCGCGGACGACGCCGCGCCCGTCCTCGCCGGCTTCGACCGGGCAGTCGTCGGCGCGGTCCGCGGCTGCGCCGACGCCCTCGCCCACGACGCGGACGCCGCCGCCGGACACCTCGCCGCGACGGTGCCCGCGCTCGCCGCGCCCCCGGCCGAGCGGGCCCCGGAGGCGGCGCGCCTGCTGTTCGTCATCGCCATCTGCGCGTGGAGCGGCGACGCGATCGGGTGGGCGACGGACGCCGCCCGCGCGGCGGTCGCGGTGGCCGAGCGGGCCGGGGACCGGCACACCGCGCTGGGCGGGCGGGCCGTGCTCGCCGCCTCGGCGCTGCTCGCCGGTGACGCCGACCGCGCCGTGACCCTCGCCGACGCCGTCCTCGCGGACAACAGGGCCGTGGGCAACCAGCTCGCGGCCCTGTTCGCCGAGGTGACGCACTCGATCGCCGCGCTGTTCGCCGGGGACGGCGTCGCCGGCCTGCGCCACGGCGACGCGGTCCTGCGGACCCAGCTGCGGCTCGGGACCCGGAACTTCGCGGAATCGCTCGAGTCCCGCGGCGCCCACCTCGCCCACGCCGGCCAGCCGGAGGAGGCCGCGCGCACGTTCGCGGTGTCGTCGGCCCTCAGCGCACGCCAGGGCCGGACGTGGCCGTGGCACCCCGGCACCGACGAGCGGCTGGCGGCGGTGCGCGCCGAGCTGGGCCCCGACGAGTTCGAGCGCCACTGGGCGAGCGGACTGCGGACGGGTCGCCTCGACCCCACCGAGCTGGTCGCCGGCCTCGTCCTCGACGGTGCGGGAAGCGAGGCGCGTCTCTGAACGGCTTTGAGCGGGGTGGGAGCCCCGTGAGAGCGGGTCCGCCCATCCTCCGACCGGCCATCCGCCGCCGGTCCGAGGAGCCCGTGTGCCATCCAGCGTCCTGACCCCCACGCCCGCCCCGACACCCCCGACGACCCTGACCGGCCTGGTGTTCCAGGACGCGGAGTTCGACGGGCAGTTCCTCCGGGCACTGGACACGGTCCCCTACGGCGGCGCCGACGTCGGCGAGTCCTTCATGACCGCGCGCCGCATCACGCCCGGCGACCACGACGGCTGGCTCCGGGAATGGCAGGCCCTCGGCGACCGCGTCCTCGCCGCCGCCGACGCGAGCGCCGCCGCGGGCCGGCGGGTCAGCGCGTACGAGGGCTACCTCCGGGCGATGACCTACTACCGGACCTCCGGGATCTTCCTCTACCGGCCGCCGCTCGACCCGCGGTTCGTCGACGCCCACCGCCGCCAGCGGGACGCGTTCGCGCGGGCGGCCGCGCGGTCGCCGTGGCGGATCGACGCGGTCGAGATCCCCTACGGGACGACCCCGCTCGCGGCGTGGTGGATCCGCCCGGACGGGGACGGCCCGCACCCCACCGTCGCGATGGTCGGCGGGTACGACGGCACCAAGGAGGAGTCGTTCGCCGCCGGCGGCGTCGCCGCGCTGCGCCGCGGCTACGCCGTCCTGCTGGTCGACGGCCCAGGACAGGGCGCGGCGCTGACCGAGCAGGGCCTGGTCTTCCGGCCCGACTGGGAGGCCGTGGTCAGCCCGCAGGTCGACTGGCTGCTCGCCCGGCCCGAGGTCGACCGGCAGCGCATCGTGCTGATGGGACGCAGCTGGGGCGGCTACCTCGCGCCGCGGGCGGCGACCGCCGAGCACCGGATCGCCGCGCTGGTCGCCGACGCCCCGCAGTACGACCCCGGGGCGGGCGCGGCGTACCTGCTGCCCGAGCAGTACCGGGACCGGTTCCACACCGGGGACCCCGACGAGCTCAACGCCGTCCTCCGCCAGGAGATGGCCGCGAGCCCCGCGATCGCGTTCATCCTGGATCGCGGGATGCTCACCCACGGGTTCGCGACGCCGCTCGACTACCTGCGCGGGTCGGCGGACTACACGCTCGAGGGCCTCGCCCCCCGGATCACGTGCCCGACGCTGCTGTGCACCGGCGAGAACGACGTCCGCGGCAACGCCGCCCAGCCGCTGTTCGACGCGCTGACCGTGCCCAAGGAGTACCTCCGGTTCACGAATGCCGAGGGGGCCGGCGAGCACGACGAGGCCGGCGCCGCGGCGCTGTGGAGCCAGCGCGTCTTCGACTGGCTCGACGCCACCCTCCAGCGCTGAAGGCCCGACACCTCGCGGCGGCGGCCGGACGGACCACTCAGTGCGGCGGTGCCGTCGTCGTGCCGGGGCGCACGGACGCGACGAACGGCGTCCCGCCCGCCTCCGGGGCGCCCACCGAGAGGTTCAGCTGCACGAGGTCGCCCCGGTACTCGATCCGGGACACCTCGAACGGCCGTTCCCCGGCCTCGTCGACCATGTACTGGACGCAGGTCACGAGGAACACCGGTGTCCGGCGGACGACGTCGAACCGGTCGGCCTCGAACTGGCCGCACTGACTGACCTCGACGGAGATGTCCGCCCGGCCCAGGACGACCCCGTCGTCGGCGATCGGCGTGCCGGGTGGGATGAGCTCGCCGGGCCGGACCCGGCTCTCCAGCACGGCCACGTCGCTCGCCCGGAAGTACGAGTAGCAGATCGCGGCGGGCAGGTCGTCGAGGTGGACCACCGTGGTGATGCGGACGACCTCCGCGCCGGCCGCGGTGTCGAGCCGGCCGCGCACGCTGCGTTCGACCGTCGGGCGCGACACGTCGAGGACCTGGATCGACGTCGTCGCGTGGGGCGGGGAGGTGAGGAGCCCGGCGAGCCCGTTCACGGGGGTGTGGTGCTTGGCCTCGGCGACGAAGGTCCCCCGGCCGCGCACCCGCACGATCTGGCGGTCGTCCTCGAGGATGGCGAGGGCCTGCCGGACGACCACCCGGCTCACGCCGAAACGCCGGGCGAGGGCCGGCTCGGAAGGCAGGGCCTCCCCGACGCGCCACCCGCCGGATTCGATGTGCTGCTTGAGCACCTCCTGGAGCTGGTAGTACAGGGGCACGAAACTCGTGCGGTCAAGCGCCTCGGCGCCGAGCGGGATCACCGCAGTTCATCTCCCTCCGACAGCGCCCCCGTAGCTGTCGCAACAGTAGGACAACTGTTCCACTCGGAACCAGACAACTGTTCCGGAGAATGATCGATCTGGCCTCGTCGTCGCAGGTCAGCGGCTTGACGGTGTCGAAAACGCCCCGCTCTACTGTGCCGGACTTGTCCTGCGAGTGGCACAGGAGGGCCGGGTGGACGACGACCCCACCGCGACGCGTCGAGTCGACCCGGCGGCTCCTCGCGACACCGCGGACGAGAGCGATCTCGCCGGTTTCGGATACCAGCAGGAACTGCCGCGCATGTTGCGGTTCTGGACGAACTGGGCGATCGGGTTCGCGTTCATCTCGCCGATCGTCGGGCTCTACACGATCGTCGCGCTGGGCGCCCAGACCGCGGGCCCGGCCTGGGTGTGGGTGCTGCCCGTCGTCGTCCTCGGCCAGCTCCTCGTGGCGCTCGTCTACGCGCGCCTCGCCCGGGTCTGGCCGCTGGCCGGCGGCATCTACCAGTGGTCGCGCCGGCTCATCGGGCCGAAGTACGGATGGTGGGCCGGCTGGATCTACATCTGGGCGCTGATCCTCACGCTGTCGACGGTCGCCTACGGCGGCGGCTTCTTCCTCGGCGAGCTCATCGGGTGGGGCAACGACTCGGCGATCGGGCAGCTCGTGCTCGGGCTCGTGGTCATGCTGGCCTTCACCCTGGTCAACGCCGCGGGGCTGCACCTCCTGCGGTGGACGGTCAACATCGGGATCGGGTGCGAGCTGATCGCGAGCGTCGGCATCGGGATCGCGCTGATCACGGTGTTCCGCAAGCAGCCGGTCAGCGTGCTCGTCGACACCGCGGCCACGCCCGACGGCGGCCCGTTCCTGCCGGCCTTCGTCGCCGCGCTGGCCGTCGGCGGGTGGGTCCTGCTCGGCTTCGACGCCTGCGGCAGCGTCGCCGAGGAGACCCAGGAGCCGCGCCGGCAGGTCCCGCGGGCGATCATCGTCTCGCTCGTCACCGTCGGCGTCGTCGACCTCCTCGCCGCGGTGGCCCTGGTGCTCGCCACCCCCGACATCGGCGCCCTGATCAGTGGCGCCGACGGCGACCCGGTGTCCGGGGCCGTCGTCGCCGGTCTGGGCGAGTGGGCGGCCACCCCGTTCCTGGCCGTCGTGGTGATCGCCTTCGTGGCCTGCGGCATCGCGGTGCAGGGCAGCACGGTGCGGGTGGTGTTCTCGTTCGCCCGCGACGGCATGCTGCCGCTCTCCCAGGTCTGGCGGCGGGTCTCGCCCCGGACCCGGTCGCCGATCTACGCCGTCCTGCTGGTCGCCGTCCTCTCGTCCCTGGCGTTCGTCTACGCCAACGTGCTGCCTGTCCTGGTCGCCTTCGCGACGGGGGCCTACTACCTGGGCTTCCTGACCCCGGTCGGCGCGCTGCTCTACCGCTGGTTCAAGGACCGCGACGGCGGGCCGATCGCGCTGGGCGCGCTCGGCGTCGCCCTCACGATCACCGCCACCGTCTGGCTCGTCTTCGAGCTCGTCAACATCGCGTGGCCGCGCGGCGCGGACCTGCCCTGGTGGCAGGTCTACGCCTTCCCGCTCGGGCTCGTGTTCTTCGGCCTCGTCGGCCTGGCGTACTTCGTGGCCGCCCGGCCGGACCGCCGCTTCGTCCGGGAGAGCGTTTCCTTCGAGGACCAGGGAGAGATGGGGATGACCGATGGCCGATGAGCCCTTCGACCGTTCACAGCTGCAGGGCATCCAGGGTCTGCACCGCTTGGCCGAGATCCCGGGCACGGCACAGGAGGCGGCGGTCGCCCGGAGCCTCGAGCTCGGCCTCGAGGCCGCGGAGTCGATCACCGACCGGCGCATCTCCACGTTCTCCCGCGGCGCGCAGCCGGCCTTCGCCGGCATCAACACCTTCCTCAAGGCGCCCTACTGCGAGGACGTCCGCGAGATCGGCCGCTATGACGCGGCCGTCGTCGGCGTGCCGTTCGACATGGGCACGACCTACCGCTCGGGGTGCCGTTTCGGTCCCCAGGCCGTCCGGCGGATCTCGGCGGTCTACGACTCGTACAACCTCGACCTCGCCGTGGATCTCGAGGAGGAACTGTCGCTCTGCGACGCGGGCGACGTGTTCGTCATCCCGTCGAACATCGAGAAGACGTTCGACCAGATCGACCGGGCCGTCTCGCACGTGGTGGCCAACGACGTGTTCCCCGTGATCATCGGGGGTGACCACTCGATCGGCTACCCCGACGTCCGCGCGATCGCGAAACACGTCGAGGGCAACGTCGGCATCATCCACTTCGACCGCCACATCGACATCCAGGAACGCGACATGGATGAGCGGATGCACACGACCCACTGGTTCCACGCCACGAACATCCCCAACGTCCCGCCGCGGAACCTCGTCCAGCTGGGCATCGGAGGCTGGTACGGGTCCCGCCCGGGCCTGCGGGTCGCCCGGGATCGCGACACCACGGTGATGACGATCGGCGACATCGAGAACCTCGGCATCGAGAAGGCCGTGGAGGCGGCGCTGGAGATCGCGTGGCAGGACGCCGCGGCCGTCTTCCTGTCGTTCGACATCGACTCCGTCGACGGCGGCATCGCCCCCGGCACCGGCTCGCCGGAGCCCGGCGGCCTGTTGCCCCGCGAGGCCCTCAAGGCGCTGCGGATGATCGCGCGGGAGGGCATCTGCGGGATGGAGGTCATCGAGATCGCGCCGCCCTACGACGTCAGCGACTCCACGGCCCAGCTCGGTTGTCGGGCGATCATGGACGTCCTGGGGACGCTCGTCGCCGAGGGCGAGCTCGGGACACGGTCGGCCGGCACCTGACCGCCACGGGGTCGGCGCCGCCGCCGCTCACCAGGTGACCGGCAGCTCGAGCACGCCGCCGGTGAGGCTGTCGGTCCGGAGGCGGAGCGCCTCGGGCGGTACGGCGACGCGCAAGGTCGGCACCCGGGCCGGGAGCGCGGCGAACACCTCCCGCAGCTCCACGCGCGCGAGGCTCGCGCCCACGCAATGGTGCACCCCGTGCCCGAAGCCCAGGTGCGGGTTCTCGGCACGGCCGCGGTCGAGCTCGGTCGGGGTGGCGAAGACGGTCGGGTCCTGGTTGGCGGCCCCGATCGAGAGCACCACGGCCTCGCCGGGCGCGATCGTGACGCCGTCGAGCTCGACCGCGTCGTGGGCGTAGCGGATGAGCCCGCCGCCGCGCCCGCCTCCGGGCACGGGTAGCCGCAGGATCTCCTCGACGACCCGGCCCACGTCGTCCGGGCCGACGGGCGGGCGGGTGCCCTCGTGCGGGAACAGGCGCAGCACCCCGGCGTCGATCCGGGTCATCGTGGTCTCGTGCCCGGCGAACAGCAGGCCGGTCGCGATCCCGGTGACCGCCATGTCGGGGAGGGTGGGGTCCTCCCGCTGGGCGGCCACGAGGTCGGAGATCACGTCCTCGCCGGGCTCGCGCCGCTTCGTGTCGACCAGGCCGCCGACGTACCGGGCGAGCGCGGTGATGCCCGCCCGGCTCGTCTCGGCGTCGTCGATCGTCGCGGCCTGGGAGGACCAGGCCCGGAACGCGTCGCGGTCGGCGTAGGGCACGCCGAGGAGCTCGCAGATGACCAGCGCCGGCAGGGGCTCGGACAGCGCGGCGTGCAGGTCCGCCGGCATCGTCGCGGCGAGCAGGTCGTCGATCATCCCGTCCACGAGCTCGCCGACGTGGTCGGCCAGGTGACGCATGCGCCTTGCCGAGAACGCCGGGGCGAGCAGGCGTCGCATCCGCTGGTGGGACGCGCGCTCCTGCTCGGGGTCCGAGCCGCCCATCGGCCCGCCGAGGATCATCCCCTCGTGCAGCCGCGCCGCCTTCTCCGGCTCGGGGTGCGACCGGCCCAGGCGCGGGTCGGCGAGCAGGGCGCGCACCTGGGCGTAGCCGGTGACCAGCCAGGCCTCGTCGCCGACCCGCGTGCGCACGCGGGTCACGGGGGCGTGCTCGCGCAGCGGCCCGAGCGCCGGGGCGAGGCCGAGCGGGTCGGGCGTGGGGAAGGGGAGGCGGGGGAGGTCCGCCGCGGTGTCGGGCACGGGCCCATCGTGGCGCGGTGGTGGGCGGCCGCGCCTCCACCGACGGGTCGAGACGGGGTGGACGCCGTCCGCTGCGCCGGTCGTGCACCGTCACGTCCGGACCCACCTCGCGTTGGGTGCCAGCACCCAGGGGGCTCGGGTGTCGCCACGGAAGCTGCCCGCCCCTCGACGCACCTAGCGTTCTCCCACGACGCCTCCCCGCCCTGCCGGCGGTCTCCCGGCCGGAGCGGCGCAGGAGAGGAGAAGCCCGTGGTGGACACCGGACGGATGACGATCGGGACGGCCCGTCCGTCCGAGGTGCAGCGGTCGGCGTGGCTGTGGATCGCGGCCGTCGTGCTGCACGTGGCCTCGCTGCTCGCGGTGTACGTCGCGGTCGCATCGATCACGAGTCGGACGCCCACGGGAGCGCTGTTCGGCGCGCCCCACCTCGTGTTCGTCGTCGTGAGCGCGGCGATCGGTCTGGCGCTCGTGCTCGTGATGCGCCACGGCCGCAACTGGGCGCGCGTCACGCTCACCGTCCTGGGCGTGCTGAACGTCGTCGGCACCGTCGTCGGACTCGTCTTCGCCCTGGCCTACCCGGTGCCTCGCGGAGTGACGCTGACTCTCGGCGGGCCGGTCGGCGTCGCCATCGACATCGCCCAGACGGTGTGCATCGTCGCCGGGATCGTGCTGTTCTACCGGCCGCGCGCCAACGCCTGGTTCGCCGCGGCACGGCGCTGACGCCGGAGCCGGCGACCGTGGGGGCTTGCTCCCGTTCGCGTCATCGCGTAACACCTCATGGGCGTGCGCGATGCACCGGATGCCATGACGACAGCGGCCGTTCCCACCCCAGCCCTGGGTGCCCGCGCGCGTGTTCTCGACCGTCCGACGACGGAGCGCCGCCCCGCGATCCTCGCCGCCGCCGTCGTGTGCGCCGCGGTGTGGTGCGCGCTGTGCTACCTCCCGGAGCTGTCGTCGCGGCCGACGACCAGCGCCGTCGCGATCATGGTCGCGGTCGGCTTCGCGGCGGCCGCGGTGGTGGTCGCCGCGCAGCCGGGACGCCGCGGCGCCGGCATCGTCCTCGCCGCGACGTGTGTCCTCTGGCCGCTGAACAGCCTCGGCGGCTGGGACGCCGGTCCCGCGCCGTTCGCACGGCAGGTCGCCGAGTGCTTCTTCTGGGTGCTCGTCCCCGTCGGGGTCCTGCTCTACCAGAACCCGCGCTGGGGCGGCTGGGAGCGCCTGTTCGTCGGATGGATCACCCTCGAGTTCGTCGGCGGGCAACTGCTCTGGACCGCCCTCTCGCGCCCGGAATGGTCCGGGCTCCCCGCCGATGCCTGGTGGCCCTCTCTCGCTCCGGACCCCGCTCTCTTCGAGATCACCCGTGACGTGCTCGCCGCGCTGTATGCGCCGTCCGTCCTCGCGTTCGCCGTTCTCCTGCTCTGGCGCGGCCGCCGGGGTGCGCCGGTCGACCGGTACTCGATCGCCCCGGTGGTCGTGGCCGTCGCGGGTGTCGGCGTGGCGGCCGGCTTCTCGTGGTCGGTCTTCGAGCGGACCACGGTGATCGTGGCGGTGGCCCTGCTCCCGCTCCCCGTCGCGTTCGTGTACTCCGCGACGCGGCTCGCCCGCCTGCGCCTGCGGCTCAGCGAGGCGCTCGACACCGCGCCCGTCCCGTCGGCCACGGCTCCCCGGGCCACCGTCACGTCGGCGTTGCGGACGGTGCTGCGCGATCCCGACCTCGCGGTCACCTTCTGGTCGGCGGAGCGCGGCGAGTGGATCGGGGAGACCGGCGAGGTCCGCGCCCCGGGACCGGGCGCGGACCAGGTGGAGATCCCGGTCGTGCGATCGGACGGCCGGCTCTGCGCCGTCGTCTGCACACAGGCGACCTCGCTCGCCGCCCGTCGCGAGGTGGAGGCCGCCGTCCGTCTGGCCGGCACGGTCATCGAGAACGCCGGACTCCGCGCCGTGGTCCAGGCCCAGGCGGAGGCCGTGGGGCGGGCCCACGCCCGGACCGTGCAGGCCGGGGTGGAGGAGCGGCGGCGGCTCGAGCAGGATCTCCACGACGGGGCCCAGCAGCGGCTCCTCGGGGTGCTGACCCTGCTGGCCGCGGCCCGGCAGGACACCGTCGGCGAGACCGGGGAGTCCACGGTCGGCCGGGCCCAGACCGAGGTGCGCGCGGCCCTCGCCGAGCTGCGCGACCTCGCCCACGGCCTGCACCCCACGGTGCTGACCCGTGACGGCCTCCCGGACGCGCTGGCCGACCTGGGGGAGCGCCTCGCCCTCCCGGTCGAGGTCCAGGTGCGGGTCGGACGGCTCGAACCGGCGCTGGAGACCAGCATCTACTACGTGGTCAGCGAGGCCCTCACCAACATCCACAAGCACGCCGGCGCCGAGCGCGCCTGGGTGCGGGTGGCCCCGGGCGACGTCGGTGTCGACGTCGATGTCCGTGACGACGGCGTCGGCGGAGCCGATCCCGCGGGCGCCGGACTCCGGGGCCTCGCCGACCGCGTCATCGCCCTCGGGGGACGCTTCACGCTGCACAGCCCGGCGGGCGCCGGCACGCACGTCCGGGCCTGGATGCCGTGCGGGTGATCCTGGCCGACGACGCGGCGCTGTTCCGGTCCGGGCTGGCGCGACTGCTCGTCGGTGTCGGCGTGGAGGTCGTGGCGGAGGCGTGCGACGGGCCGGGCCTGCTGGCCGCCGTCGAGACCGCCCCGCCCGACGCCGTCATCGTCGACATCCGGATGCCCCCGGACTTCGTCGACGAAGGCCTCGTGGCCGCCGAACAGCTGCGCCGCACCCACCCCGAGCTGGCGGTCCTCGTGCTGTCCACCTACGTCGAGACCGGTCTGGCCGTACGCCTGCTGGAGTCGGGCGCGGGACGGGTGGGCTACCTGCTCAAGGACCGCGTCACCGACGTGACGGCCCTGCACCAGGCGCTCGAACGCCTGCTGGAGGGCCAGGCCGTGATCGATCCCGACGTCGTCGCCGGCCTCCTCGACCGGAGGGTCCGCCACAGCCCCCTCGCCGAGCTCAGCTCCCGTGAGCGCGACGTCCTGCGGTGCATGGCCGAAGGGCGCTCCAACGCCGGGATCGCCGCCGCGCTGTTCCTCAGCGAGCGCACCGTGGAGAACCACGTCGCGCGGCTCCTGGTCAAGCTCGACATCGACGCCGCCCCGGAGCACAACCGCCGGGTCCGGGCCGTCCTGCTGTGGCTCCGCGATCAAGCTCGGGTGAGCCCCTCGGGCTGACCGGAACCCTCCGGCACCCCGATCACCCGCCGCCGATGTCGTCGGTCGGCCGGAGAAGTGGGTGTCAGCACGGACGCGGCACCGGCTTTCCGCGATCTAGCGTCATGAGGTCGTTGATCCGGAGGGGGCCGCGGATGTCCGTCGACACCAGCGTCACGGCGCTGCCGTCCTCGTCCGGCGACGGACCCCGAGCCGTCGACGACCTGATCGAGGTCTTCACCACCGAGCGGAGCCGGATGCTCCGTTACGCCCGGCATCTCCTCGGCCACCGCGGCGAGGACGCCGAGGACGTCGTGCAGGAGATCATGCGGAAGGCCTACCGCCGGCCGCCCACGCTGCGCGACCCGCGCGCACTGCGGTCCTACGTGTACGCCGCCGTCCACCACGAGAGCACGACCTGGGGCGTGCGCTCGGCCACCGAGGGACGCCGGCGCGGCTCCGACGAGTCGCCGCTCGCCCTGCTCCCCGAACCGGGACCCGACGTCGACGACCGGATCGTGCACCACCTCGTGGTCGCCCGTGCCCTCGCGCGACTGTCGCCCCGGGAACGTCAGATCGTCGAGCTCGTCGACCTCCGGCGCTACACGGCGAAGGAGGCGGCCCAGGCCCTCGGGCTCGCGATCGGCAGCGTCAAGAGCTATCACCATGCCGCGCGCCGCCGCCTGCGCGACGATCCGGACCTCGCGGAGCTCGTCCGCTGACCGGAGGTCAGGCGCCCCGGGACGGACCGTGGTCCGTGGGCGACCGCCCGTCCCCCCGCGCGCACTCGGCGCGGATCGCGGCGCGCACGCGGGGTCCGGGCCCGCCGGGCAGCGGCGGCGGGTCCTGGCACAGCTTCCGGAAGGCTCGCCGTACCAGGTCGTCGACGGCCCGGCCGTCGTCGTCGAGGACGTGACACGCGTACCGGCGGATGCTCATGTGCTCGCGACGGTAGAACACGAGCAGCTCCTCCAGGCGCGCCGCGATGACGGGACCGACATCCGAGCTCACGGGTTGCTCGCGTCCCGGGTCGGCGACGGGAACGCCCAGCGCGGTCGGGAACCATCGCGGCTCGAAGCCGTCGAGAGCCCGCGACACGGCGTCGTCGGCCTCGCGCTCGCTCGCGTCCGGCATGCGCTGCTCCTCTCTGCCGGTGCCTCGGGTGGGCGCTCCCGAGACCGTCGTGGCTGTGACCCGCCGCGGGGACCAGCCCCGTCGGGGCGTCAGCGAGGCGCGATCCCCACGTCGAGGATCGTGATGGAGCTGCTCTCCTTGTTGGCCACGACGGCCCGGGTGCCGTCCGGGGTCACGGCGATCATCGACGCGCCGTCCCCGGCCGGCACCGTGCCGGTCACGTGGCCGTCGCGACTGCTGACCACGCTCACGTCGTGGGAGTCCTCGTTGACCACGTAGCTGTGGGCGCCGTCGGGCGCGAACGCGACGCTCTGCGGTCCCTCGCCCAGCGGCGTCGTCCCGACGACCCGGTTCGTGGCCGGATCGATGATCGTCATCGTGTCGCCGTCGTAGTTGACCTCCTCGACCAGCCGGCCGTCGGGGGAGACCGCGATGCTGTGGGGCGCCTGCCCCTCCCCGATCGGGATCGAGGCGACCGTCCGCCGCTGGGCGGTGTCGATCACCGTGACCTGCCCGGGCATGTGGTTCGTGACGTAGCCGTAGCGACCGTCGGGGGACAGGGCCACCCAGTGCGGGCTGACGGGCACCGGGATCTGGGCCACGGCCTGCCTGGTGCTCGGGTCGAGCACCGAGACCACGGAGGCGTTCATGTTCGGCACGTAGAGCAGGTGCGGCTCGGTCGGGGAGATCGCGAAGCCGAACAGCCAGGTCAGCGCTCCGCCCTGGGCTGCGCGCTGGCCGGTCGGGATCGCGCCGTCCAACGCGCCGACGCGGGTGTCCATCGTCCCGATGACGAGCTGGTCCTGGGCGCGGTCGTAGTACGTGACGTAGACGTCGTCGCCGCCGGGCGCGACGCCGACGAAGTAGGGCGGTCCCGGGATCGGGATGTCGTTGACCACCTGGCCGGTGCCGATGTCGAGAACTTCGAGCGACGGGCGATCGCCGGTGATCGTCAGGTACGCCGACTTCCCGTCGGGGGAGACGGCCACGGTCTCCGGCGGCCCGTTCGTGGGGAAGCTCCCGGTCACGGTGGGCTGGTCGAGGCTCGCCGCGGGCGAGGCGTGGTCGTCGTCGGCCGGCGGCGCCGTCGCGGGTGCCGGTGGCGCACCGGGCGCGCCGGTGGCGGGCCGCTCCTGGGTCACGATGACGCCGACGGCGACGACCACGATGGCGACCAGGACCACGGCGAGCGCGACGAGGAGCGCCGAGCGACGGGGTCGCGCTCCCGTCCGCCCGGCGCCGTCACCGGGCTCGCGCCCGGACCCGTCCGGGAGCGAGCCCCCGCGCCCCGGCGGCGGTCCGCCCGGGCCACGGACGACGGTCTCGGCGTCGTGGTCCGCTCCGGAGCCGGACGGCGAACCGGTGGCGGGGTCCCCGGTACCGCCCGCGGGGCGTGGTGGCGCGGTGAGCGTCGCCGTCGCACCGGAGCCCGCGTCGACGGAGACGAGCTCCCGCTCGCCGCTGCCGGTGCCCGTCGCCGCCGGCACGGACGCGATCGCGACGCCGGCCGCGGGCGTGGGGATCGACCCGCCGCCGGTCGAGCGCGCGAGCGCGGCCCGGGCGTCCCTCGCGAACTCCGCGGCGGAGGCGTGGCGTTCCGCGGGGTCCTTCGCCATGGCCCGCTCGACCACGGCGTCGAACGTCGCGGCGACCTCCGCGCATCGGGCGGACGGCGCCGGCGGGGCCGAGTCGGTGTGTGCCTTCATCAGCGACGGCAGCCCGTCGACCTCGAAGGGCGGGGTGCCGGTCAGGCACTGGAAGAACACGCAGCCCAGCGAATAGATGTCGGCGGCCGGGCCGGCGTTGCCGTCGAACTGTTCCGGCGCCATGTACTGCAGGCTGCCGACGACGACGTGGCTCGCGGTGAGCGACTGCGACCGGCCCGTCGAGGCCCGGGTGATGCCGAAGTCGGCGAGGTAGACGAAGTCCTCCTCGCCGGAGCCGCGGTCGAGCAGGATGTTCGACGGCTTGACGTCGCGGTGGACCAGGCCTTCACGGTGCGCCGACTCCAGGGCGCTCGCGACCTGTCCGATGACGGCGACCGCCCGCTCGGCGGGCAGCCGGCCCTCGTCGAGCAGCAGGCGCTCGAGGTCGCACCCGTCGACCAGCCGCATGTCGAGGAACAGCCGCCCCTCGATCTGGCCGTAGGTGTGGATGGGGACCACGTGCGGGTTGCGTAGGCGGGCGGCCACCCGGGACTCGCGGCGGAAACGCTTCTGGAACTCGGCGTCGTCGGCCATGTGCGTCAACAGGCGCTTGACGGCCACCTCGCGGTCCTGGTCGACGTCGTAGGCCTGGAAGACCTCGCCCATGCCGCCACGCCCGAGCAGTCGCTGCAGGCGGTACGGCCCGAACTCCTCGCCGCCGACCATCGTCGGTGCTCCCCCCGTCGCGTCGGCGGCACCCGCCGCCCCGGAGCTCTCCCCGTCCGGCGGACGCACCGCGCCGCCTCGCGGGCGAAGCCAGTCGCCGATCTGGTTGAACGCCACGACACGGTGGACTCCGCGGGGTCCCGGATGGTTGGGGGTCCGGGGACACGTTCTCGGAGGGAATCCCGATGTGCCCGACGCGCGGCCTCCCTACCGTCGTCGGCGACACCCGCGCACGCACCCGAGGCCCACACCATGACCACGTCGACGTCCCGCACCTCCCTGTTCTGCGACACCGCGCTCGCCGCGCGCATCGAGCGGGCCGAGGTGGACCTCATCGGCGCGGTGAGCCGGGCCGCCGCGGCCCGCTCCGGCATCGCCGGGTTCGTCACGCCCCTCGCCGGTGGCGCGGCGTCCTTCGCCGGCGCCGAATCGCCCTACACCAAGGTCGTCGGGCTCGGGTTCGACGGCGTGCCGACGGACGACGAGCTCGCGACGGTCGAGCGGGCGTACGCCGCGCACGGCGCACCCACCTCGGTCGAGCTCGCCCACCTCGGCGACCCCGATCTCGGCGCACTGCTCAGCGACCGCGGATACCGGCTCGAGGGGTACGAGAACGTCCTCGGACTGGATCTCGCCACGGCGACCGACCTCCCGGTGCCGGCGGGGATCGAGGTCCGCCGCAGCGGCGACGACGAGTTCGAGGCGTGGTTGCCGGTCGTCGTCGAGGCGTCCACGCACCCCGACACCCGCGGCGTGCCGTGGCACGACGAGTTCCCCGCCGAGGCGATCGAGGCCGCCCAGCGCGACTCGGCGGCGGCCGGGCTCACCCGCTACGCCGCCTTCCGCGACGGCGTCCTCGCCGGCGGCGCCGAGTTCCGCACGGTCGACGGCATCGCCCAGCTCGCCGGGGCCGGCACCGCGCCGGCCCACCGCCGCCACGGCGTCCAGGCCGCGATGCTGGCCGCGCGGCTGGCCGACGCCCGCGCCCTCGGTTGCGACGTCGCGGTGATCGTCACCCAGCCCGGCTCGACGTCCCACCAGAACGCCCAGCGGCGCGGGTTCGACCTGCTCTACACGCGGGCGACGCTGGTGCGACAGCCGTGATCGAGACGATCGGCCTCCACACCGGTCCCCGCCAGGAGCTCCGCGCGCTCTTCGAGCTCGCCGAGGACTCCGCGGAGCAGCTCGACTCCTACGTCGAGCTCGGCGACGTCCTGGTCGCCCGGATCGGCGACGAGGCGATCGGGCACCTCCAGCTCGTGCCCGGGGAGCACACGGGCGACGTCGAGCTGAAGAACATGGCCGTGGCCGAGGACCGGCAGGGTACCGGCGTCGGCCGCCGGCTCGTCCGCGCCGCGATCGACCTGGCCCGCACGCGTTCGGCGCGCTGGATGACGGTGGCGACCGCGGCCGCCGACATCGGCAACCTGCGCTTCTACCAGCGGGTCGGCTTCCGGATGCTCGCGGTCGACCGCGACGCGTTCGTGCCGGCGACCGGCTACCCGGACGAGATCGTCGTCGACGGCATCGTGCTGCGCGACCGGGTGTGGCTCGACCTCGACCTCGATCACCCGGGCTGAGCCGGGACTAGGACCGCGCCCGGAGCAGGGCGACGCCGTCGCCGCAGCTCGTCGAGCACGGGCGGGCGGCCGACCATCGCCAGCAGCAGCACGCGCAGCGGTCCCCGGACCTCCGGCCCGTCGCCGGTGGTCCAGTCGACGTCGTCCGCGATCAGGCGCAGCCCGGTGACCCGTCGCTTCGCGCCGAGCAGGGGCTGGGTGCCCTTCGCGACGTCCGCGGCGGCGACGAGGGCCTCCTCGGAGTGCGCGATCGTCGTGCCGGTCGGGTGGGCGATGTCCTCGCCGTGGGCGACCGTCTCCACCAGCCACGACCCGGTGGGGCCGGGCGGCGCGTTGCGGGCGTGGACCCGCTCGCCCAGCCGTTCGAGCAGCCTCGGCACGGGATCGGCGCCGACGGTCGCGACGTTGCGCGCCATGAGCCGGGAGAACGAGAACCCGCTGCCGGCGAGCCCGAGGAAGAACCTCGGCGGCGTCATCTCCGCGGTGGAGACGACGTGGGCGAGCGTGTCCTTGGTGCTCCAGCCCGCGCACAGCGAGGGTGTCGTCCACTGGTCGTCGCCGAGCCCGGCGAGGGCCTCGACCAGGCGCGACCGCTCGTCGGCGATCAGTTCCCAGGTGCCCATGGTCTCCTACCGATGACGACGACCGCTGTTTCGGTTGGAGTCGAATTGGAGTGCGGACGAAACCGAGAGTCAAGAGGACGGTGTGGACGAGATCCAGCGGGTGCTCCAGGCACTCGGCTCGCCGGTGCGACGGGAGATCCTCTGGCTGCTGGGCGACCGGGAGCGTCCGGCGGGGGAGATCGCGGCATCGGTGCACGTCAGCGCCCCCACCGTGTCCGAGCACCTCAGGGTGCTGCGCGACGCGGGCCTGGTCGCGATGCGGGTGGACGGCAGCTTCCGGCGCTACCGCGCGCGCCGTGAGGCGCTCATCGGGCTGCAGCACCTGCTCGTCGAGCCCGGGGACCGTTGGCGACCGGCCGACGACGTGCCCGAGCGCGATCGTGCGGCGGCGCGCACCGTCCCGGCCGTGCTCGCGTCGGTCGACCTCGGCTGCTCCCGGGAGCTCGCGTTCAGGGCCCTCACCGAGGCGGATCTCTACAGTCGGTGGCTGGGCGTGCCGGTCCGCATCGAGGACGGTCACTTCTCGGCCACCCTGGAGTGGGGCACCCACGTGCGCGGGCGCCACGAGCATGTCGTGGCCCCGGAGCTGATCGTCATGAGCTGGGACTTCGCCGACGACGTCGTGCCGGTCCCGGGCGCCGAACAGCGCGCCTACGCCCACGTCTCCGCGACCGGGACGGCAGCCGGGTCGAGGTGAACCAGCTGGTCGAGACCCCGGAGCAGGCGACGTTCATGCACAACGCCTGGCGGATGGTGCTCGGGCGCCTCGCCGAGGCCGCGCCGGATCTCGCCGGGCCCGAGAAGCCACGGCGGGCGCGCGCGAAGCACCGCCCCACGTGACGGATGCTCACCGCGCCGGCTTGTCGAAGGACGCGACGAGCAGGCCGGGCAGGCCGACGTAGGCCGCGTGGTTCGCGTCCGGCACGACGTCGGCCGTGGGCGTGGCGACCGCCTCGGCCGTGAGGCGCGGTTCGGTGTAGCTGTGCACCACGAGGCCGGCGTCCAGCGCGGCCGTCACGTAGTCCGACGGCAGGTGGGCGTGCAGGCGCAGGAAGCCGCGGCCGTGGTCGGTCGGGAACTGCGCCTGCCAGCCCAGCGTCACGAGGAACGGGTGGACGTCGCTGAGGACGATCCGACCGCCGGGCCGGACGACGCGGGCGAGCTCGCCGATCGCGGCCGCGAGGTCGGCGACGTGCACGAGGGCCAGCGCGCAGACGGCGGCGTCGACCGAGGCGTCGGCGAGGGGCAGGCGGGTCAGGTCGCCGTCGAGGAAGCGGACGTCGGGCAGCTTGGTCCGGGCCCGGTCGAGCATCGCGGGGGACTGGTCGACCCCGGTGACGGTGTGGCCGCGGTCGGCGAGGTAGGTCGCCCACCGACCCGTCCCGCACGCGGCGTCGAGGACCTCGCCGGTCGGCAGGGCGTCGAGCAGGCGGCGCAGCGGCGGCTCCTCGATGCCGAAGAGCCGCAGGGGACGGTCGTAGGTGGCGGCCCACTGCGCGTAGCCGTCGGTCAGGTCGAGCTCGACGCCGAGCTGCCCGGTCGGCGGGGTGCCGTCCAGCAGGGCCCGCGTCTCGGCGAGCCGCGCGGCGCGGAACTCCGCCGCGTCGGCGGTGTACAGCGTACGGAGCAGGGCCAGGCCCTCGACGCCGACCGTCAGTTCCTCGAGCGTGGGTCCGGGATCGGTCACCGCGAGGACGCTACCGAGGTTGCGCGGCTCCGGCGGGCGACCCGACGGGGTGCCACTGGCGCTCGGCCAGGAAGCCCGGGTCGGCGATGTGGTCGGGGTCGCTCACGAGGACGACGCCCAGAGCGGTGGCCCCGGTGCGCCCGAGGGCCTCGAGCGCGGACGACGCGTCGTTCGCTCGGGTCTCGCCCTCCTCGACGACGAGCAGCGCACGGTCGGCGGCGGAGCACACGACCTGGCCCTCGACGGATTCCACCGGCGGCGCGTCGACGATCACGAGGTCGGCGAGCGTGCGGCCCTGGCCGACCAGACGCTGGACGTGGACCTTGGAGAAGAGGGCGAACAGATCGTCGCGCCGGCTGCCCGGCGGGGCGACGAGGAGCCCGCGGCCGTTGCTGACGACCGCGGTCTCGACGCGGGCGCCGCGCTCGGCGAGGAAGTCCGAGACACCGGAGCGCGTCCCGATCTCCGAGGGCAGCGGCTCGGCCTCGAGGTCGGTCTGCAGCAACAGGGTGGTCTGGCCCTGCAGGGCGCGCAGGCCGGCCAGGGCGACGGCGACGCGGGACTTCGACGCCCGGGTCGAGGCCGGGCCGGTGATCGCGAGCGCGCCCGGCCGGGGCATGCCGGTGGGGTTCGTCAGCCCCGTCAGCGAGCGCAGCAGCTGGCCCCGGGCGTCCTCGCCCGCGCGGCGGCGTCCGCCCACGGTGGCCAGCACGGGGAGCCCCAGGCGGTCGGTCACCTCGCCGGGGGTGACGATCCGGTTCTCGGCGCGCCCCAGCGCACCGGCCAGCACGACGCCCAGGACCAGCCCGCCGAGCAACGCGGTGGCGGCGTTGCGCAGGGCGTCGGAGGACGTCGAGGACACGCCGGCGTTGAGCTGCAGGTCCTGGAGCTGGCTGATGGTGTCCGGGCCGGAGTCGACCTCGTCGCGCAGGGCGACGGCCATCGCGGACGCGGCGCGCTGCGCGGTGTCGGGATCGGGGGACTCCGCCTCCACGTAGAGGATCGGGCTCCCCGCGGCGAGCGACGCCGTCGCGGTCACCGACGGGTCGACGCCGGCGCGCTGACGCAGGACCTCCTGCGAGGAGGCCTGGTTGAAGTAGTCGATGTAGCCCTGCGCGGACACCGTGACCTCGTCCGGCGTGAGCTTCTGGGACACGATCGTCAGCGCGGCGTGCCCGACGTAGGTCGTGCCCTTGATCAGGGAGCCCCCCAGCGCGCCCGCGGCGGCCACCACGCCGATGAGGACGACCAGGACCCACCGCCGGCGGATGCGGTCCCGGTGGATCAGGAATCCCTCGCGCATGACCCCCAACAGTACGGCCGTGCTCGTCCCCGTCGGGTGAGCAGGTGGCGGGTCAGCCGATCGACCGCTCCCGCCCGGCCCAGTGCGGCGCCCGCAGTGCCTTCTTGTCGACCTTCCCGAACGGCGTGACCGGGAGGTCGTCGACGAGCTCGGCGGACTTGGGGCGGGCGTAGGCCGCGAGCCGGTCCCGGGACCAGGCGAGGAGCTCGTCGACGTCGACCGCACCCACGATCACCGCGTGCACGGCCTCGCCCCAGTCGTCGTGCGGCACGCCGATGACGGCGACCTGGGAGACCGCGGGGTGGCCCGCGAGCACGTTCTCGACCTCACTGCAGTAGACGTTCATCCCGCCGCTGATCACCATGTCCGCCCGCCGGTCCCGCAGGTGCAGGTAGCCGAGCTCGTCGAGGAACCCGACGTCGCCGGTCCGGATCCAGCCGCCCGGGAGGAACTTCTCCGCGGTCGCCGACGGGTCGTCCAGATAGCCCTCGAGGACGTACGGGGAGCGCAGGCAGACCTCGCCGGTCGCTGCGGTCGGGATCGGCTCGCCGTGGTCGTCGACGATCGCCACGTCGGCCATGATCGACGCGCGTCCGCACGAGTCGAGCAGCTCGGGACGGGCCGGGTCGTGGTCGTCCTTGGCCAGCCGGGTGCCCCAGTTCGGGCACTCGGTCTGGCCGAAGAGCTGGACGAACACCGGCCCGAACACCTCGAGGGCGCGGGCGAGCCGGCCGGGCGTGATCGGCGCCGCGCCGTAGACGACCGTCCGCAGCCCGAACGGCTCCGGCGTGTCCAGGGTGTCGAGCAGCCGGTAGAGCATCGTCGGGACGAGGAAGGTCCACGTGATGCCGCGGTCGCGCAGGGCCGCGAGCACCCGGTCGGCGTCGAAGCCGGGCTCGATGACGCTCGTGGCGCCCCGCAGCAGGGCGGACTGGGCGAACAGGCCGGCGGCGTGGGCGAGCGGCGTGGTCAACAGCAGGCGGTCGTCCTGCACGATCTCGGCCTCGAGCATCTGCGCGTACTGGAGGGCGACGGCGGACGCCTGGGTGTGCACGACGCCCTTCGGGCGCCCGGTCGTCCCGCCCGTGAAGTAGATCGCCGCCCGCGCGTCGGGGCCGATCGCCGGGGGAGGGGGCGCGGCGATGTCCGAGGGGCCCGCGAGGTCGCCGACGAGGATCACCGCGACGTCCGGGAGCTCCACGCCGAGCGCCGGGTCGACGACCACCACGCGCGCCCGGGTCTTCGCGACGATGTAGCGCACCGTGTCCGCCGGCAGCAGCGGGTTGATCGGCACCTTCACCGCGCCGAGGCGCGCCACCGCCACGTCGACGACGACGAACTCGACGCCGTTGCCGAGGTGGAGCGCCACCGGGTCGCCGGGCCCGACGCCGCGAGACAGCAGCTGGCCGGCCACGGCCGCCGACCAGCGATCGAGATCCTCG
The DNA here is from genome assembly GCF_054796175.1 of Actinomycetospora sp. C-140. NCBI lineage: Bacteria > Bacillati > Actinomycetota > Actinomycetes > Pseudonocardiales > Pseudonocardiaceae > Actinomycetospora > Actinomycetospora sp. C-140. The sequence goes on from NZ_JBTWNF010000010.1 coordinate 49,675, forward strand.
AAGGTCCAGCTCCGCCCGCCCGACTCGACGGCGGTCCGGTCGCGACAGCGGTCGAACGCCGCCGTGAACTCGGCGCCCAGCGTTGTCCGCACGAAGCCTCCCTGAGATCAGTGCATCGTCATGCCGCCGTCGACGGTCAGCGTGCTCCCCGTGATGTAGGACCCGGCGCCGGACGCGAGCAGCAACAGCGGGCCGTCGAGCTCGTCGAGGCGGCCGACGCGGCCCAGGGGCGTGGCCGCGTGGACGCTCGCGGCGCCGCGCTCGTGCGCCAGCAGCGGCGCCGTCATCTCGGACGCGAAGAACCCCGGGGCCAGCGCGTTGACGCGGATGCCGTGGCGGGCCCACTGGCGCGCGAGGTCGCGGGTCATCCCGAGCAGCCCGGCCTTCGAGGCCGAGTAGGCGGCCTGGGGGACGTCGGTCGTGGCGAGGGCCAGCGCCGAGGAGATGTTGACGATCGAGCCGCCGTTCTCAGCGGCGATCATCGCCCGGCCCGCCGCGGCGGCCACCTGGTAGGCCGCGAGGAGGTTGACCTCGAGGAGGCGGGCCGCCCGCGCGGGATCGTCGCGCTCGCTGCGGCCCCCGTAGCCGGTGCCGGCGTTGTTGACCAGGACGTGCACGCCGCCGAGCCCGTCCACCGCGGCGTCGACGAGGGCGTCGCACTGCGCGGGCTCGGTGACGTCGGTGGGCACGGCGAGGCAGCGCCGGCCCTCGGCCTCCACCGCCGCCGCGACGGCCGAGAGCATGTCGGCCCGCCGGGCGGCCACGACGACGTCCGCGCCCGCGCGGGCGAGGACCGCGGCGAAGTGGGCGCCGAGCCCGGACGACGCCCCGGTGACGACGGCGACCCGGCCGTCGAGGCGGAAGGTCACGACGTCGACCCGGCGACCAGCGGATCCGGCAGCGCGCCCAGCATGGCGCGCATGCTGCCCCCGGCCGCGAGGCCGCCCAGGGCCAGCGCGAACAGCTGGTCCGCGAGGCGGATGTCCGCCTCCTCGCCGTGCGGCGTGAACCAGTGCTGCATCCAGTCGATCATGCCGACGATCGCGCGCGCGACGATCCGCGGCTCGGCGGCCAAGGAGAACTCGCCGCACGCGGCGCCCTCGGCCACGAGGGCCTCGACCGCCTCCATGTACCGGGCGTCCATCCGCCGGAACTCCGCGAACCGGGCCGACTGCTCGAGGCGCCCCAGGTGCTCGAGGTAGACGAACGCGGCCGGGTAGTACTCGCTGAAGATCCGCACCTGCATGCGCACCAGCTCGCGGAGCCGGACCGCGACGCCGCTGCCGGTGTCGGCGAGCAGGCGCTCCAGCTCGTCGAGCAGGGCCCGGGCGGGCTGCTCGACCACCGCGAGGAGCAGGTCCTCCTTGCTGTCGACGTAGTTGTAGACGCTGCCCTTGAGGATCCCGACCCGGGTGGCGATGCCCTCGAGGGTCGCGTTCTCGTACCCGTGCTCGCGGAACTCCTGGCCGGCGGCCTGCAGGATCTCCGGCCAGCGGCTGGGACGGGGCATGGGGAACTCCTCAGGGGGCCGTGAACCGTGCCGGGAAGCGTTGCATGCCGCGCGAGAGCAGCACGGGATGCCACGACAGCGGCTCGTCGGTGAGTCGGAGCCCGGGCAGCCGGGTGAAGGCGCGCGGGATCGCGATCGACGCCTCGAGCCGGGCCAGCGGCGCGCCCAGGCAGAAGTGCATGCCGAGCCCGAAGCCGAGCTGACCGGACTTCTCGCGGGTGATGTCGAACGCGTCGGGATCCGCGAACACCTCCGGGTCGCGGTTCGCCGACGACGGGCAGAGGAACACCCGCTCGCCGCGGCGCAGCAGGCGCCCGCGCAGCTCCACGTCGTCGCCCATCACGCGCGCGACCGTCTTCGCCGGGCCGTCGAAGCGCAGGGCCTCCTCGACGGCCCCGGCCACGAGGTCCGGTCGCGCGTCGAGGAGCCGGCGCTGCGCGGGGTGCCGCAGCAACGCCAGGAGCCCGCTGCCGATGAGGTTCGTCGTCGTCTCGTGGCCCGCGAACAGCAGCAGGACCCCGGTCGCGATGACCTCGTCGTGACTCAGCGCGTCCCGGTCGTCGCGGGCACTGATCATGGCCGAGATCAGGTCGTCGGCCGGGTCGCGCTCGTGCGCGCGGACCAGGTCGGCCAGGTAGGCGGTCAGGTCGGCCATCCCCTCGGCGCCGACCGCGTGCCGCGTGGCGTCGCCCATGCCACCGAAGACCAGCCCGGTGATCTGGTCCGACCAGTCCTTGAACTGCTCGCGGTCCTCGCGGGGCACACCGAGCATGTCGGCGATCACCGAGGCGGTCAGGGGGTAGGCGTAGTCGCCGATGAGGTCGACGTCGCCGGTCCCGCGCCCGACGATCCCGTCCAGCAGCTCCGCGGCGATCTCCTCGACCGTGGCGGTCATCCGCGTGACCGCGCGCGGGGTGAAGGCGCGGCTGAGCAGGCGGCGCAGGCGCTTGTGGTCGGGCTGGTCCTTGAACACCATCCAGCCCTCGAGGACCCCGAACGCGGCCCGCACCCCCGGGTCGGCGTCGGGGCCGTCGAGCTTGGCGCGGCGGTAGGGCGTGATGCGGTCGGAGGAGAAGCGCTCGTCGCGCAGGGCGGCGGCGACGTCGTCGTACCGCGTGACGAACCACGAGCGGTACTTCGCGCTCCAGTGCACGGGGTCGTGCTCACGCAGGGCGGCGAGCAGCGGGTACGGGTCGGCGACGGCCTCGGCGCCGAGCAGGTCGGCGCGCTCGAGGTCGAGCGGTGAGACGGTCACCGGGCCTCCAGCACCGTCACGACGCAGGCGTTCCCGTCGAGCACCGAGACCCCGCCGCCCATCGTCTCCACGAGCCCGAGGCGGGCGCCCTCGACCTGCCGGGCCCCGCACCGACCGCGCAGCTGCCAGGTGATCTCCGCGAGCTGCGCGAGCCCGGTGGCCCCCAGCGGGTGGCCGCGAGAGAGCAGCCCGCCCGACGGGTTGACCGGGTGCGCGCCGCCGAGCGCGGTGACGCCACCGGCCGCGGCCTTCCCGCCGTCGCCCGGCGGCACGAGGCCGAGGGCCTCGGTGGTGACGATCTCGCCGATCGTGAAGGCGTCGTGGACCTCGACGACGTCGACGTCGGTCACGGCGTCGAGGCCGGCGGCGGCCAGGGCGTCGCGGGTGGTGTCGGCGACGACGTCGTGGCCCCAGACGTGGGGGGAGCGGTGGTTCCAGGGGGCGCCGCTGCGCAGGGCCGCACCGCGCACCACGACCTCGCCCGGATCGCCCGACGACGGGGTGAGCACCGCGGCCGCGGCCCCGTCCGAGGTGGGGCAGCACTGGAGCAGGGTCAGCGGGTCGGCGATCATCCGCGAGGCCAGCACCTCGTCGACGGTGTAGCGCCCGGAGTACTGCGCGCGCGGGTTGTGCACGGCGTGCGCGTGGTTCTTCACCGACACCGCGGCGAGCTGCTCGGGCGTCGCGGCGCCGGTGTGCAGGTACCGGGCAGCGCTCATCGCGTACATCGCCGGCATGGCGAGCCCGGCACGTCCCTCGGGGTCGGTGGTCTCGGGGGTGATCGCGCCGGAGAAGGCCGTGCTCATCTGCTCCAGGCCGAGCGCCAGCACGCGCCCGTAGCGCCCGGTGCGGACGGCCTCGTGCGCCTCGACGAACGCCGTCGTGCCGCTGGCGCAGGCGTTCTCGACGGTCAGGACCGGGATGCCGGTGATGCCCATGGCCCGCAGCACGCGCTGGGCGACCCCGGCGGGGGCGAACACCGTGCCGACCCAGACGGCGTCGACGCCGTCGGTCCCGGCGTCGGCGAACGCCTCGCTCACCGCGTCCCACGCCAGCCCCACCAGGTCGCGATCGGGCTGGCGCCCGAAGTGCGAGGTGCCGACGCCGGCCACCGCGACGCTCACCGGGCCACCTCCACCTGCAGGTCGCCGTCCTCCGAGGCGCCGACCAGCCACGCCGGCCCACCGATCGGGGCCGGCTCGTCCCCGGCGACGTGCGCGAGCACCCGCGGCCCGTCGTCCAGGTCGACGTAGGCCAGCGCGTACGGCGGGGTGTGGCCGGGGACGGCGATCCGCACCACGGTGCTGCTCCAGACGGTGCCGCGCGGGCCGAACTGCGCGGGCTCGACCTCGGCGCCGCACGCCGGGCACCGCGGCCAGGCGTAGGCCACCGGCTCGGCGCAGGCACGACAGCGTCGTCCCACGACGACCCAGTCGCCGTCGGCCGTGCGGTGGATCTCCGGGCGCGGATCGGCGCCCGTCGGAGAGGACATGAGCACTCCTGCGTCTCGGCTGGCGGCCATGTAAGCAAACGGATGGTCGGTTAACAACCATCGGCGCAGGAGGTTTGGCCGGGATCAACGCGGTCTGGCTGGCTAGTCGTTACCGCCCTTGACACTGCTGGTGAGCCGGACCACAGTGAGCGCAACGCCGATGGCAAACAACAGTTTGCCAACGCCGAGCCCCTCGCCCACCGTGCGCGCTCGAGTCGAGCAGGAGGAACCGATCGATGAAGTTCGGCTTTTTCACGATGCCGGAGCACCCGCCGCAGGAGAACTGGACGCTGTCCTACGACCGCGACATCGCTGCGGTGGTCGAGGCCGAGCGGCTCGGGTTCCACGAGTTCTGGATCGGTGAGCACCACACCGGCGGCTTCGAGAACGTCCCGGTGCCCGAGTTCATGATCGCCAAGGCGTCGGCGCTGACGCACACGATCCGGCTCGGCACGGGCGTGGTGAACCTGCCGTACCAGGACCCCTTCATGGTCGCCGAGCGCCTCGCCTTCCTCGACCACCTCACCCACGGCCGGCTCGAGTACGGCTTCGGCGGGGGCGGGCTGCCCACCGACAAGGCGTTGTTCGGGCTGGAGCCCTCCGAGGCCTCGCCGCGCACCAACGAGGCGCTGGAGATCATCTGGCAGCTGCTGACCTCCGAGGACCCGGTCAGCTACGAGGGCGTGTACTGGAAGTACGAGGACCGCCAGCTGCAGGTCGGCCCGTACCAGGACGTCCCGCCGTTCGCGATCGCCGGCCTGACCGGCACCCACAACTACGCGAAGTGCGGCGAGAAGGGCTGGAAGCCGCTGTCGGTGCACTTCGCGCCGACCGACAACGGCACCTACATGGACGCCCCGGACCTCAAGGCGATGGGCGCCGCGATGCTGGAGGCGGGCAACCGCGCGGGCATCGCCGAGTCCGTGACCCGCGAGAACTGGCGGATCGTGCGCGAGGTCTACGTCACCGACGACAAGGACCAGGCACTGCGCGACATCCGCGAGGGCGTCAAGCGCTCCTACGACTACCTGTTCGGCCTCGGCCTCGGCGCCCTGATGAAGATCGGCGACGGGATGACCGACGCCGACCTCACGCTCGACTGGATGGTCGAGAACATCCCGTGGATCGTCGGCAGCCCCGAGGACTGCACCCGCCAGCTCAAGGAGCTGGAGGAGGAGACCGGCGGCTTCGGCACGCTGCTGATCAACTGCCGGGACTGGGTCACCACGGACAAGTGGAACCGCTCCCTGGAGATGTTCGCCCGCTACGTCATGCCGCAGTTCCAGGCGAACCAGCGCATGGCCCGCCGCCAGAAGATGGCCAACGTCGCGCTCGGCATCGCCTGATGGCGCCCGGGATCACCCGCCTCGAGGGGCGCGTCGCGGTCATCACCGGCGGGGTGCAGGGGATCGGCCGCGCGGTCGCGCTCCGCTGTGCCGCCGAGGGCGCCACCGTGATCATCGGCGACCTGCAGGACGACGACTCCACCGCCAAGCAGATCGTCGCCGACGGCGGGCAGGCCACCCACATCGTCATGGACACCCGGCAGCGTGACGACTGGAAGCGCCTCATGGACGAGGCGATCGGTGGTCACGGCCGGCTCGACATGCTCGGGAACATCGCCGGGGTCACCAACACGTTCGGCCCGGACAACGTCGTCGACCTCGACGACATCGGCTGGGACCACGTCGTGGGCACCGACCTGCGCGGGGTCTGGCTGGGCATGCAGGCCGCCATCCCGCGCATGCTCGAGCACGGGGGCGGGAGCATCGTCAACATCGGCTCGATGGCCGCGCTCAAGGGCCTGGAGAACCTCGCGGCCTACTCGGCGGCCAAGGGCGGGGTCGTGAGCCTGACCCAGCAGGCGGCGATGGAGTACGGCCCGCGGGGCGTGCGCATCAACTGCATCTGCCCGGGCACGATCGACACCCCGATCCTCGCCGGCATCACCGAGGGCATGCGCAAGAACTTCGAGGCCGCGCACATCATCCCGCGCCTCGGCACGCCCGAGGACATCGCCGCGGCGGCGGCCTTCCTGTTCTCCGACGACGCCGCGTTCTGCACCGGGGAGATCCTCCCGGTCGACGGCGGCTGGAACACCAAGGGCAGCGCCGGGTAGGACGGCGCCGGCTGACCAGCCGGTGCAGCGCGGGACCGGTGCCCCCCCCGGCGCCGGTCCCGCGCGACCTCCTGCCCGTCCTCCTTTCCGTCCTCCTGTCCGACCGAGCGAAGGAGTCAGCGTGGACCTGTCCGGACAGACCGCCCTGGTCACGGGCGCCGGCAGCGGCATCGGCAAGGGCATCGCCCGGGCCCTGCTCGACGGCGGCGCGAACGTGGTCGGGCTCGAGATCGAACCGGCCAACATCAAGACGGCGGGCGAGGAGCTCGCCGGCGGCGACCGCCTCGCCTGGTCCGAGGGCTCCGTCGCCGTCGCCGCCGACGTGGAGGCCGCGTTCGACCTCGCCGAGAGCCGCTTCGGCACGGTCGACCACCTGGTCAACAACGCCGGTACCGCGTCGCTGGCCCTGATCGTCGACACCGCCGAGGACGACTGGGACCTCATCGTCGACACCTGCCTCAAGGGCACCTTCCTGTGCACCCGGGCGTTCGGCCGGCGGGCCCTCGCCGCGGGACAGGGCGGCACCGTCGTCAACATCTCGTCGCTCAACGCCATCGCCGCCACCGACGGCCTCGGGCACTACTGCGCGGCCAAGGCCGGCGTCATGAACTTCACGAAGGTCGCCGCCGGCGAGCTCGGGCGCCACGGCATCCGGGTCAACGCGATCGGTCCCGGCACCGTCAACACGCCGCTGGGGGCCGGCTTCACCGTCGGGCAGATCGGCCAGGAGTTCCTGGACCGCACCCTGGTCGGCCCGCCACGGCACCAGGAGCCGGAGGACATCGCCGACGTCGCGCTGTTCCTGATGTCCCCGACCGCCGGTCGGATCACCGGCCACTTCATCCCGGTCGACGGCGGCCAGCACGTCCGGGGACTGCACTCCTACTGGGACGTCGCCGAGGAGCAGGGCCTCGTCGCGCGGCCGGGACAGTGACCACCGAGGCGCAGGAGCTGGCGGCCCCGGACGCCCGCGGGTTCCCCCGGTTCTGGGACGCCGAGCGCGAGACACGCGATCCGGCCGAGCGCGACCGGATCGTCCTCGAGCGCATGCAGCACCAGCTGCACTACGCGTACAGCGAGCTCCCGTTCTACCGGCGCCACTACGACGCCCACGGGTTCCACCCCGACCAGGTGCGCTCGGTGGAGGACTTCACCACCAGGGTCCCGGTGATCACCAAGAAGATGCTGATCGCCGACCAGCGTGAGCACCCGCCGTTCGGCAGCTACACGCCGCCGTTCGCGCCGGGGCAGATCGCGCGCATCCACGGGTCGTCGGGCACGTCGGGGACGCCGACGATGTACGCGGTCTCGAAGGCCGACTGGCAGCGCGCCGCCGACGTGCACGCCATGGCGCAGTGGTGTGCCGGCATCCGGCCCGACGACCTCGTGCAGGTCGGTTTCCCGTTCGGGCTGTTCTTCGGCGGCTGGGGCGTCGTCCAGGGCGCGGAGCGCATCGGGGCCACCGTGTTCCCCCTCGGCGTCACCGACTCCGAGCGCCACCTCGAGCTGATCACCACGCTCGGCTCGACGGTCTTCAGCGCCACGCCGTCGTACTGCATCCACCTGCTCTCGGTCGCCGAGCGCCTCGGCCTCGACCTGGCCGCGAGCACCGTGCGGCGCATCCTCGTGGGCGGCGAGCCCGGCGGCAGCCTCCCCGGCACCCGCAAGATCATCGAGGAGGGCTGGGGCGCGATCGCCAGCGACGCCGGCTCCACCTCGGAGATGTACCCGTTCCAGACCAGCGTCGGCTGCGAGGCCGGCACCGGCACCCACCTCATCACCGACGAGGTGTTCACCGAGGTCGTCGCGGCCGACGACCTCAACGCCCCGATCCCCGTCGGCGACCGCGGCGCCGTCGTCTACACGCACCTCTGGCGCGGGTCGCAGCCCATGATCCGGTTCGCTCCCGGCGACGAGACGTACCTCGCGACGGACCCCTGCCCCTGCGGACGCACCTACCCGCGCCTGCCGGAGGGGATCCTCGGCCGCCTCGACGACATGCTCGTGATCCGCGGCGCGAACGTGTTCCCCAGCGCCGTCGAGACCGGCCTGCGCACGATCCCGGAGCTCGGACCCGAGTTCCGCATCCGGGTGAGCAAGGTCGGCGCCCTCGACGAGATGACGGTCGAGGCCGAGCTGACGCCGCGGGCCGCAGGCGAGGCCCCGCGCGAGGAGCTCGTGCGCCGCGTCGAGGACGCCCTGCGGCGCAGCGTCAGCATCCGGGTGCCGGTGACGCTGCTCGAGCCCGGCTCCCTGCCCGAGACCACGTTCAAGGCCCGCCGGGTCGTGGACGAACGACCGCGGGCCTGACCCGCAGAGAGGCCGATCCGTGATCGTCTCGCTGTCCGCCACCTCGGCCGACGTGGTCGAGGCCGACGACTGCACCCGCCTCCACGTCGCGACCTCCCTGGCCGCCGGCACCGTCGACGTCGCCCTGCGGGCGTCGGGGATCGGGCGTCTCGACCCCGGCGGGGAGGCCCTCCTCGACCTGGAGACCCTGCGGGCACGCGCCCGCGCCGACGCCCGGGAGCCCGGCTGGGACGAGAAGTGGTCGACGATGATCGACTACGCGCGGACCAAGGGCTGGGTCACCGACGCCGACGCCGCCGTCCGGGCCCACGTCGAGTACGGGGCGACCGCGTGACCGCGACGGTGACGATGACGCCGGCGCCGGAGAAGGTCCGGGTCCCGCTGGCCGGGGACGACCTGCGCCGGGTCTACGGCCGGTTCCCCACCGGTGTCGTCGCGGTGTGCGCCGAGGTGGACGGTGCGCCCGTCGGTCTCGCGGTGAGCACCTTCGTCCCGGTCTCGCTCGACCCGCCGCTGGTCAGCGTCTGCGTGCGGGCCGAGTCGACCACCTGGCCGGTGCTGCGACGGGCACCCCGGCTCGGCGTCAGCGTGCTCGGGTCGCACCACGAGGGCGTCGCCCGCGCCCTGGCCGGGCCCGCCGAGCACCGCTTCCGCGACGTCGCGACCGAGGTGCGCGACGGCACCGCGCTGTTCGTCACCGAGGCGCCGCTGGCGCTCACCGTGAACGTCGTCGACGACGTCGTCGCCGGGGACCACCTCATCGTCGTCTGTCGGGTGAACGAGGTCCGCGTGGATGACGGCCACGGCCCGCTGGTGTTCCACCGCAGCGCGCTCCACCCGTGGACGGGCGCCTGATCAGGAGGGCGGGACGACCTCGCTGAGGTCGTAGACGAGGTCGAAGCCGACGCGGCGGCCGAGGCCGACGGCCTGCACGGTGTTGAGCCAGGCGTAGCGCGGGTCGGCGGTCTCGAAGGTCGGCGCGACGACGAGGTCGACCGGGACGCCGTCGGCGAGCCGGGCGCGCCCGCCGTAGCGCATGAAGATCACGGCGTCGTCGTCGGTGCGGAAGGCCATGCGCGCGTCGACGTGGCACGTGCCGTCCGGGGCGACGGTCATCCAGTCGTGCCCGGCGTGGCCCTGCTGGCGCGCGCGGACGCGCTCGCCGTCCCAGACGCACTCGCCGACCTCGCCGAGGACGCGGCGCCCGGCGGGCAGACCGTCCTCGACGAGCCGCTCGCGCACGGTGATGGTCAGGGTGCCCAGGGGGCGGCTCTCGAGCACGGTGGCTCTCCCGTCACGCAGAGAAGGGTTCCGACACCCGGAATGTGTCCCTAGTCTCGGTGAGATGGGTAGTGCCAACAGCGAGTTCGACTTCCAGGGCATCCACCACCTCGCGCTCGTGTGCTCCGACATGGCGCGCACGGTCGAGTTCTACAGCGGCGTGCTGGGCATGCCGCTGGTCAAGACGATCGAGCTGCCGGGCGGGCGGGGCCAGCACTTCTTCTTCGACTGCGGCGGCGGGGACTGCCTGGCGTTCTTCTGGTTCCCGCACGCGCCCGACGCGGTGCCGGGCATCTCGGCGCCGGCGGGACGTCCGGGCGAGGTCGACCTGGCCAACGCCGTCGGCGCGATGAACCACGTGTCGTTCACGGTGCCGGAGGCCAAGTTCCTCGAGTACTACGAGAAGCTGCAGGCCAAGGGCGTCGACTGCACGCCGATCCTGGACCACGACGACAGCCCGCGCGGGGTCGCCGAGTCGTTCCACGAGGGCGTGTTCGTCCGGTCGTTCTACTTCACCGACCCCGACGGGGCGCTGCTGGAGTTCGCCTGCTGGACGCGCACGTTCGGGCCCGGCGACGTCGCGCACGTGCCGCGCACGGCCGCCGAGCGCGTCGTGCCGGCGTCCCTGTGAGCACTCCGGCCGAGGACGTCGTCGACCGCTTCTTCGCCGCGCTCGAGGACGGGGACTTCGCGACGGTGGAGGCGCTCTACCACCCGGACGCCGTCATGTGGCTCAACGACGGCACCGAGCGGGGCGTGGCCGGCACGCTCACCGTGCTGCGGGGCCTGCACGCCGTGGTGGACGGCTTCCGCTACGAGGTCGCGCGCCGCCACGTCGTCGACGGCGGTGTCGTGCAGCAGCACGCACTGTGCGGGCGACTGCCCGACGGCACCGAGGTCCGCATGCCCGCGGCGATGTACCTGGAGATCGCCGACGGGCGGGTGCGCCGCATCGAGGAGTACCTGGACTCCGCCCACGCCGCGCCGATCCGGGCGGCGCGGGGCGCGCGAGCGTCGTGACCCGTGGTGCCGTGACGAGCGCCGTCCCGGCCGGCGTCGAGCGGGACTTCGTCTCCGCCGTCTCGCCGCTGGCCCCGCGGGCGGGCGCCGGCGGTCATCCCTGCCAGGGGCTCTACCACCACCCGACGGGGACCCGTCCGCGCGTGGCCGTCGTCGCCGCGCACTACGACGTGGACTTCGCCGAGCACTACCTCGCGCCCTACCTGGCGGCCCGCGGCTACGGGTTCCTGGGGTGGAACACCCGCTTCCGCGGCAACGGCATGCACTTCCTGCTCGACCACGCGGTCGCCGAGATCGGGGTCGGCGTCCGCTGGCTGCGCGAGGAGGCCGGCGTGGAGCAGGTCGTGCTGCTGGGCAACTCCGGTGGGGGCTCGCTGATGGCGGCCTACCAGGCCCAGGCCGTCGCCGGCACCGTCACGGCGTCCTCGCTCGCGGCGGCGGACGCGATCGCCGACCTGCCGCCGGGAGACCTGTTCGTCTCCCTGGCCGCGCACACCGGGCGTCCCGAGGTCCTCACGGCGTGGATGGACGCCTCGGTGATCGACGAGACCGACCCGGCCGCCTGCGACCCGTCGCTCGATCCCTACGACCCCGCCCACGGCCCGCCGTTCGACGAGGAGTTCGTGGCGCGCTACCGGCAGGCCCAGCGCGCCCGCAACCACCGTGTCACGGCGTGGGTCAAGGCCGAGCTGGGCCGGCTGACGTCCACGCGCGCCGACGACCGTCTCTTCACGCTGTACCGCACCTGGGCGGACCTCCGCATGATCGACCCGTCGATCGAGCCCTCGGAGCGGCGGCCCACGTGGTGCTACCGGGGCGACCCGCAGGCCGCGAACTACGGCGTCCACGGGATCGCGATGGTCTCGACGCTGCGGTCGTGGCTGTCGATGTGGAGTCTCGAGACCTCCGAGTGCCAGGCGGCGCGGCACCTCCCGCACGTCACCGTGCCGTCGCTGGTGATCCAGGCCCGGGGCGACACCGGCGTCTTCCCCGGCGACGCCCGCGCGATGCTCGAGGGCCTCGGCGCCGACGACCGGCGGGTCGTCTCCCTGACCGGCGACCACTACTTCCTGAGCCCTTCCGGCGCCCGCGACGAGGTCGCCGACGTGATCGCGGAGTGGCTCGGCGCCCGCCGCTGAGCGGGCCTCACTCGGTCGGGCCTCACTCGGTCCCGACCAGCACCGGCCAGCCGACGCCCTCGGCCTGGAGGATCTCGCAGTCGGCGGTCGTCGGCTGCGGGAGCGGACGGGTCCCGAGGCCCCGCAGGACGAGACCGATCACCAGCCGGGAGCCCGGCAGCGACGAGTGCGGCGTGCTCGCCGAGGGGCAGATCGACTGCACGCGGATCGCGGTGATGCCGGGCAGCACCGCGGAGTCGGGGGGATCGACGACCTCGTCGGCGTCGGTCCACACCGACAGCCACGGGATCGGCGGGCGCGGGGTGGCGGCGAGCCCGGTGAGCAGGGCGCTCCCCGGCACGAGCTGGTGGCACGCCTCCCGGCAGGACTCGGGCGTCAGCGCCGTGGCCGCCGCGGCGATCGACGTCCCGCGCAGGGGCGACCCGAGGGTGACGAGCCGGCGCACGGCCGGGGCCGTCCGCCCCGTCTGCAGGTACTGCCACGCAGCCACGCCGCCCGCCGAGTAGCCGACGAGGTCGACCGTCGACGCCCCGTGGCGCAGCAGGGCGCGCACGGCGTCGTCGATCGCGGCGGCCTGACCGCGCAGGTCGCCGGTGCCGTCCGCCGGCATCGTCATGACGCGGCTCGGCCGCCCGACGACCCGCAGTCGGGCGGCCAACCCCTCCAGCACGCCGCGGGGGCTCCCGTGGCCGGGGATCAGCAGGACGGTGCCCTTGTCGGACGGATCCGCGGTCGGCGGCACGCCCCACTCGCGCGCCACGGCGTGGGCGACGACGCCGGTGGTGGCCAGCAGGACGGCCGTGAGCACGACGAGGAACAGCCGCCGGCGGGGGGAGCGGTCGGAGAACGGCGCCCAGCAGGGCCAGCCGGTGCTCGGCGGTCGGCGCATAGGGACTCCCGCGCCGCGCGGTCCTCCGACGGGCCCACCCGCCGCCCGCTGCGCGGCCCGGTCCGAGTATCCGCCGACCGGGGCGCCGGCACGAGCCCTACCGCGGACGCGGCCAGAGCACCGGTCCCACCGCGGGCCGCTTGAACTGCGAGACAGAGTCGGGGGTCGATCCCGTCAGCACGTGCGACGCGAGGTGCGGGATCAGCGTGTCGGCGTCGGTCGTGAACTGACGGCCGAACGTCGCGTAGGCCGAGAGCTCGCGGTGGATCAGCTCGCCGACAGGTCCGGGATACCGGAGCAGGGCCTGGTCCGCGGCTTCCCGGTAGTCGAGGGCCTGCTCGGTCGATGCCATGCGCCGAGGCTAGGAAGACGGCGCACCCGCCGGCATCGGGCGATCACCCCATCCCGAGCAGCCCGTGCTCGGCGGCGTACCGCGCCGCCTGCGCGCGGGTGTGCACGTCGAGCTTGGTGAAGATGTTCTCGACGTGACGACCCGCGGTCTTCTCGCTGATGACGAGCCGCGCACCGATGGCGCGGTTGGAGAGCCCGTCGGCGATGAGGGCGAGCACCTCCCGCTCGCGGCCGGAGAGGACGGACCCGCTCACCGGGACCGTCTCGGTGTCGACCAGTCCGGCCAGCCAGCCGTCCACACTGCCGGGCCCGAAGTCCAGCCAGACCGGCTGGTGGGCCGCTCCGTCGACCTCGACCGCGGGACCGGCCGGGGCGAACCCGAGCGGGAGGAAGATCGGTCCGAGCTGCGCCAGGTCCACGACCACCGAGTACAGGCGACGCAGGCGTGGGCGCCACTGCATGTAGGTGCGTTTGACGTCGAGCCAGCACGCCGAGACGGGCGCGGAGCGCAGCTCGCCCGTCTCCCGGCCGAGCCAGCGCCGCATCAGCAGGACGCGCTCGCCGGCCCCGGGCGGGTCCGCGGCCAGGTGCTCGAGCCAGCGCCGGGAGACGGGGTCGGCCTCGAGCAGCGCGGGGTCGAGGGAGCCGATCTCGGCGATCTGGACGAACGCGGCGACGCCCCCGTCGGGGTCGCGGGCGACCGCGAACGTCTCGGGGTGTGCCGCCCACCACCGGCCCAGGACGTCGGCGAGGGGCGCCGGCTCGTGTCGCGCGGCGATCTCGGCGATCGCCGTGCCGTCGTCGGCGCGTGCCGGCTCCACCACGTGGGTCGGTCGGGCGCTGGGGAAACAGGCGTCGCGGACGACCGGGTTGTCGATCAGGAACATCAGGTCCGCGGTCCGCTGCCACAGGTCGTCGCCCGGAGCCGGCGGCCGGTCGGCGAGGAATCGGGCGGCGCGGCGTCGGTGGTGGCGGCGCAGCTCGGGGTCACGGAGCGCGAGCTCATGACCGACGGTGTCGCGGACGACGTCGTGGAGCACGAGCCCGTCCGGCGCACTCTCCACGAAGGGCAACGCGCGCAGGCACTCGTAGGCGGTGCGCGCGCGGTCGCCCAGCATCGCCGCGAGGAGCGGCTCGGTGATCCGTCGCGTCGTCGCCGCGGCCTCCAGAGCGGTCGTCGCGTCGAGCGAGAGCGTCTCGACGAACGTGGTGAGCAGACCCTCCGGGACGGGACCGCCTGCCGTCGCCGGCGACGCCGCCGCGTCCGACCCGTGGCGTGTCGCCGCCGCCGCGAGCTCGAGCGCCAGGGGATGACCCCGGGCGTAGTCGTTCACCCGGCGTGCGTCCGCCTCGCCGAGCCCGCGCGACCGCAGCAGCTCGTGGGCCTCGCCGACCGACAGCGGACCGAGTCGCAGTTCCGCCACGCCGCCCGCCCAGCCCGGCGTGGTGTGCCACGCGTGCGCCGGCCGGTCGCGCCCGACGAGGACGGTGATCACCGAGTCCGGCAGGGCCGGCAGAAGGGTGTTCCGCAACCAGGCGTCCGCGAGCCCGAGGACCTCGTAGGTGTCGATCGCCACCACGTGACGGCGCGCGACGGCGAGGGCGGCGGCGATGCGGGCGATGGCGCCAGGCTGGGCCGGAGAGTCGGCGGGAGAGCCGGCGGGGGAGGGGTCGACCAGGCCGAGCCCCCGCGCGAGCGCTCTGCAGACGCCGTACGGGGTCGGCTCGAGGTCGCGGCCGTCGAGGACGGTGACGGCGATGTCGTCGGGGAGGTCCGCCAGCGCGGCGCGCAGGAGCCGTGTCTTGCCGATCCCGCCCGGGCCGTGGACGAGGGTGACCAGCGGGGCCTCGCCGCCCTCGGGGCGCCCCGCGAGGACGTCCCCGAGCGCGGCCAGCTCGGTGCAGCGTCCGACGAAGCTCTGCGTCGCCTTCTCCGCGATCCGATTCCCGATCGTGCGCGTCATCGCGTCACCCCCACGGCGGTTCGACCTGGACGCATCGTGCCGCATCGTCACAGTTCGTCGACCGTTCGACGCCCGATCAGCGCAGTCGGTATGCCTCTTTCGGCACAGTACGTCGGACCGTGACCGCGGCGAGCGCACGGAGGCCCGGGGCCGAGGAGCGTCGGCGACGCTAGCGGGTGCCCTCCGATCGACGGCTCTCGGTCCGGGCGGCGGAGTCGTCGTGCAGGACGTCCTCGCACCGGACGAGGCTCGCGACCCGGCACACCTGCCGGGACGGACGCACGACGCGGACGGTCGCGCCGTGCCGGTGGGCGAGCTGACGCAGCTCGATGAGCGCGGTGATCCCCTTCGCCGAGCAGAAGCTCACCCCGGCGAGATCCAGGACCAGGACGTGCCGCCCGCCGGCCAGCTCGTCGCCGGCCGCCTCGAGCAGCGACGACGCGACCGCGAGGTCGACATCGCCCACGACCTCGAGCACGACGGAGTCCGGCGAACGCCACGGGGAGCGGACGGGGCGCTCGTCGGCGGGATCGCGGGGACGCGGCACCCGACCGTCAGACATCGTCGCTCCCTCGCGCGCCGGCGGGCGGGTCGTGCGGGCGGCAGCACCTGACGTGGGCGTCCGGCTCGCCTGCGGAGAGCGGCATCAGGGCTCCTACGTCGGCTCGAGGTGCACGACGCACGTGGGCTCGATCAACGGCCTCGTCGAGGCGCCGCAGCGGTAGGCCGCGTTGGCGAGCACCGAGCACGCGCATCCCGCGGCGCGGGCCGCGGGGCTCCCCGGCAGCAACGGTGCCGCGGCGGGGGCGGGTGTCGACGTGCAGGACGCCGGCGCCGGCGGGCGTCCGGGCGGTGCTCCGGGTTCCGTCGAAGGTTCCGTCGAGCTCATCGCCCACCGAGTGTTCGGCATCTCCGCGCGGCGCGGGGGGCTCGTGAGGGAACTAATTGTCGGATCCCGGGCGTCCTCGGCGCCGCCCGACCGGCATCATCCCGTCAGCATCGTGATCCACAGCCGGCCGAGCCACGCGGCGTAGCGCTCGTCCGACCAGCCGCCGCGGACGGCGAGGTGACGCCACAGCGATCCGTCGGTGGTGGCGAACAGGACGTCGCGGCACTCGTCCTCGCCGACGGTCAGGCGTCCGGTGGCGGCGGCCGCCCGGGCATGGACTCCCATCGACCCGTGGCGCGCCCCGTCGATCTCGGCGAGCAGCGAGGCCGCGGCCGGGTCGGTGCCGGCCGCGCCCTCGATCGCGAACCGGAGCGCGGCCGTGCGGCGCATGATCGTCGTGTTGACGCGGGCGAACCGCGAGAGTCGCGCGACGAGATCGGGCTCGTCGAACAGGGCCTGCATCTCGGGCCGTGCGAGGAGGTGCACGTCGTCCTCGTCGCCACCCACCGCGAGGTCCCAGGCGCGGTGGAGCAGCGTCGGCTTGTTGCGGAAGCTCGCGTAGATCGTCTCGGTGGAGACCGCGGCGGCTGCGGCGATCTGCGCGACGGTCGTGGCGCCGTAGCCGTTCTCGACGAACAGCGCGGTGGCCGCCGTCAGGACCTGGCGGCGGTTCTCCCGCGCCTGCTGCTGGCGGCGCGACGAGTCATAGCGCCTCTTGACGCCGTCGGTCATCCGATACATCCTCACTGTATTCGATACAGTCGTACTGCAGTGGAGGTGGGCCATGCTAACCGAGGTCAGCGAGTTCCTGGACGCGATGCTGCCGCGGCAGCTGGCCGCCGAGCGTGCGCTGTGCGGCGGAGACGCCGGACCGCGCGCGAAGACGTGGTCGCACTGCGACCCGGTCACCCTCTTCGGCGCCACGCGCCCGGTGATGCGCGGCTGGGACGAGGTGGAGGCGACCTCGCGATGGCTCGCCGGCCGCTTCACGGGCCTGCGGGACTACGACCTGGAGCTGATCGCCGCCGGCGCGAGCGGCGACCTCGCCTACACCGCCGGACTCGAGCACAAGACCGTCCTCGTCGAGGGGCGGCAGGTGACCTACACGCTGCGCGTCACGCACGTCTACCGGCGCGAGGACGGCGAGTGGAAGATCGTCCACCGGCACGGCGACCACCTCGACGAGGCCCGGTCGTGACCGGAGGCCCCGGGCCGGGTCGGGCGGAGCGGCGCTCGCGGCACGCTGAGCCCGGACGGTGAGTGCCCCACGGGGCGGAACGTCCGTAGTGTCGCTCTCCTGCTGGGAGGAGCGCGTCATGGCGATGCTGGGGTTCGGCGACGAGGGGGCCCGGCGCATCCAGCGCGTGTACGCCACGCCCGACGTCGTCGGTCAGCGCGAACGGGTCCTGGAGCTGCTCCGCCCGCTCCCCGGCGAGCACGTGCTGGATGTCGGGTCGGGCCCCGGATATCTGGCGCGCTCGATCGCCGACGCCGTCGGCCCGGAGGGGACGGTCCGCGGCCTCGACCCGAGCGCGGCGATGAACGCCGTCGCCGAGGCGCACTGTGCCAAGCTCCCGCACGTGACCATCGAGGAGGGCGGCGCCGAGAAGCTGCCCTACCCGGACAACTCGTTCGACGCGGTCGTGTCGACCCAGGTCTACGAATACGTCGCCGACATGCCCGGCGCCCTGGCCGAGGTCCGTCGGGTCCTGCGCCCCGGGGGCCGCTTCGTCGTCCTGGACACCGACTGGGACTCCCTCGTGTGGCACGCCGCCGACCGGGATCTGCACCGGCGGGTCATGACGGCCTGGGAGGAGCACCTGGTCGACCCGCGCCTGCCCCGCGTGCTGCCGGGGTTGCTCGAACGGACGGTGTTCGAGGTCGTCGACCGCCAGCTGATCCCGCTGTTCAACCCCGTCTATGACGAGAACACCTACAGCGTCCTGACCATCGAGGTGATCGGCGACTTCGTGACCGGCCGGCAGGGAGTCACCGCCGAGGACGTCGACCGCTGGAGTGCCGACCTGCGCTCCCGCGGCACCGATTATCTGTTCACCCTCAACCGCTACTGCTTCGTGGCGCTCGCGCCGGGCTGACCTACCGCCGACCGGCCTGAAGCCGGTTACTGGCTGGTATCGCTCGCCTGGCGGTCGATACCAGCCAGTAACCGCGCCGGGACGGCGACGGGTGGGGCGCCGTCGCCGCGCCACGCCCACCGCAGCGTCGCCCGGACCCCGTCGCACCAGCCGGGCCGGGAGGCCAGGTCGGGTGTGAACGCGTCCGGCCGCTGCGCGGCCTCCCACTCCGCCTCGATGAGATCGGGGCGGGCGGGCCAGCCGCGCAACGTCACCGGCGACCGTGCCTGGCCGCCGCACAGCGCCGTGCGCATCGGCAGCGCGGCCATCCACCGGCACGTCTGGACGACGGCGTCGGCGTACCCGTCGCCGGTGTCGGTCGCCTCGGCCCGGTCCACCGCCTGCCGCCAGACGGCCACGAAGGCGTCGCGCGGCACGCCGAGGTTCCGCGGCGGGATGCGCACGGCATCGGCGTCCGTCGGCTTCACGGGTCCAGCGTGACATCGCTGACGGGGTCCGCCGAGGGCTCGCCGGGTTAGGGTCCTTCCCGTGTCCGCTCCGACGCTGCTGACGACGCGGGGTCACATCGACCTCGCCCGCGTGGCGTCCGCGCTCTGTCGCGGCTGAGTCGATCGATCCGTCTCCCTGCCGATCCCTCAGCCGTGCCTCCCGGGCCGCGCCGGCCGTTGCCGCGCGCCGCGGGAGCGGAAGGACACACCCATGACCACCACCGACGACCAGCTCGACGAGATCTTCAGCCCCGTCTTCGCGCGGATCGCCGACGGCGCGGTCCAGCGCGAGCAGGACCGGACGCTCGCCCGTGACGAGGTCGCCGCCCTCAACGAGGTGCGGTTCGGGGCCCTGCGCGTCCCGATCGGGTTCGGGGGCTACGGCGCCTCGGTGCGGCAGCTGTTCCGCCAGCTCGTCCTGCTCGCCGCCGCGGAGTCGAACCTGCCGCAGGCGCTGCGCGTCCACTGGTGGTTCGTCGAGGAGCAGCTGCTCGCCGCGCCCGGGCCGGAGCGGGAGCGCTGGCTGCGCGCCGCGGCCGACGGCGGGCTCGTCGGCAACGCGATCTCGGAGCCGGGCGTCGGCGCGATCGACCGGTACAGCACCACGCTGACGTCGAACGGGGAGGGCCTGCGCCTCGACGGCACCAAGTACTACAGCACCGGCAGCCTCTACTCGGACCACATCGTCGTGGCCGCCGACCGGGACGGCGAGCGGGTCGCGGTGCTCGTCGACGCGGACGCCGACGGCGTGACCCAGCACGACGACTGGGACGGCTTCGGCCAGCGCACCACCGCCAGCGGCACCACGGAGTTCACCGATGTCGCCGTCGCCGGCGACCGGGTGCTCGGCCCCGGGTACGGAACGCCGGGCCGGACCTACGGGACCGCCTACCTGCAGCTGGTGCAGCTCTCGGTACTGGCCGGGATCGCGCAGCGGGCCACCGACGACGTCGCCGGCTGGGTCCGCGACCGCACCCGGACCTTCACGCACGCCGCCGCGGATCTCCCGCGCCACGACCCGCTCGTGCAGCAGGTGATCGGCCGGCTGTCGGCCACGGCGTACGCGGCGCGCACGCTGGTCCTCGACATCGCCGACCAGCTCGACCACGTCCTCGCCACCGACAGCGAGGACGCCGACCTGCTCGACCGCGTCGAGCTCGACGTGGCGCGTGCGCAGGCCGTGGTGATCCCGTCGGTGCTCGACGCGACGACGCAGCTGTTCGAGGTCGGCGGCGCGTCGATCACCTCGGAGAAGCTGCGGCTGGATCGCCACTGGCGCAACGCCCGCACGGTCTCGGTGCACAACCCGCTGATCTACAAGCTGCAGACCGTCGGGGACCACGTGCTCAACGGCTCCGACCTGCCCTACGCCTGGAGCGCCGGGCGGCGCTGACGCTCACTCGCGCTCGACCCGGCGCAGCCCCTCCGCGGGTGTCCACCACTCGACGACCAACAGGGTGGCCTCGGCGTCGAGGTGGGTGTGCACCACCTCGCTGACGTCGGCGCGGAAGAGGTCGCCGTCGGGGCCGTCCGTGATCGCCCCGCCGGCGACCGCCCGCCCGGCGATCTTCGCCTCGCCGGGCCACTGCGCCTCGTGGCCCTCGACGGGGTCCACGGTGGCGCTGTGCAGCGCGAACCGCGGGTCCCGCCGCAGGTCGGCGCCCTTGCGGGCCTTCGGCATCGAGCCGAAGGTCAGCTCCCCGTCGTCGAAGACGGTCTCGA
The DNA here is from genome assembly GCF_054796175.1 of Actinomycetospora sp. C-140. Taxonomy (NCBI): domain Bacteria; kingdom Bacillati; phylum Actinomycetota; class Actinomycetes; order Pseudonocardiales; family Pseudonocardiaceae; genus Actinomycetospora; species Actinomycetospora sp. C-140. The sequence goes on from NZ_JBTWNF010000010.1 coordinate 70,200, forward strand.
TCCCGGAGATCCGCGGCCCGCCGTCGGCCCGCAGCGTCGCGATCGTCTTGTGCTTGTGCGCGTCGAACAGCGCCCGCACCCGCTCCGCGAACTCCGGTGCCGCTTCTTCGACGTCCCGCCAAGTCGTCACGCACGGATGGTCGCACCGAGCCCCGACAACACCGACGAGCTCGGAGGCTAACGATCGACGAGCCGCTCGCGATCACCCAGCGTGACCCAGTTGGCAAGGGGGGCGGGTCCCGCGGTGGAGGAATTCGGGCCCTACCGCCTGCGCCGCCTCCTCGGACGCGGCGGCATGGGGGAGGTGCACGAAGCGTTCGATGTGCAACGCGAACGGACCGTCGCCCTCAAACGCCTCCACCCCGAAGCGCAGAGCGACCCGGACTCCCGCAAACGTTTCCGGCGTGAGTCGCGGACCGTTGCCCAGCTCGACTCGCCGCACGTCATCCCGATCCATGACTTCGGGGTGATCGACGACCGCATGTTCATCGACATGCGGCTGGTGCGCGGTCAGGACCTCGGCGCACGTCTGGCTCAGGTCGGGAGGTTCACGCCGATCCGCGCCGTGGAGATCGTCGAGCAGGTGGCCGACGCCCTCGGCGCTGCACACGGTGCCGGTCTCGTCCATCGGGACGTCAAGCCCTCCAACATCCTGCTCGGCCGGGGCGACTTCGCCTACCTTGCCGACTTCGGCATCGTCCACATCCGCGAGTCGACGGGGAGCCTCACCGCATCGGGAGCATCGCCTGGCACGCCGGCCTACATGGCGCCGGAGCAGCTCCGGGCGGCGCGTTTCGACCACCGTCTCGATGTCTACGCCCTGGGCTGCGTGCTGTTCGAGCTCCTGGCGGGCCGACCACCGTTCACCGGGCACAAGGCCGCAGTCATGGTCGCTCATTTGCAGGAGAAGCCTCCGCGACCATCCAGCCTCGTCGCTGGACTGCCAGCCGGTCTCGAGGACGTCGTGCTCGCGGCGCTCGAGAAGCACGCCGATGATCGGCCGACAAGTGTCGGTGAGCTGGTCGCGGCTTCGCGCCGCGCGCTCCGCGGGCCGACCGGCCCGGTGCCGATGCCCGACGCGATCACGGCGCGGCCCGTCCCGCCGCCGCGGGCTCAGGGTCCGAGACCGATGCCACGGGAGCGACCCCGGGTTGCGTTGCTCCCACGGCGTGCGGCACCTCCACCTGCCGCGCTCTCCGCGTCTCCCACGGACATCCCGTCCCCGCGACCCGCTCCCGAGCCGGGCGGAGGCGCCCGGAAGGCGGCCCCCGCCCCGACGCCTCGCCTCCGGGCCTCGCGATCCGCGGTGATCGCGATGGTCCTGGCCTTCGTGCTCCCTCCGGTGGGGGCCGCCACGGGGATCGCCCTGCGTTGTCGGTCGACCGACGCGGTGCGCCGCACGGCCACCCTCGCTCTCGTCGTCGGCGTGCTGTTGACCCTCGCGATCTCGACCGGCGCGATCGTCGGGCTGCGGAACAGCCGACAACCGGTGGTCTCGGCGGCCCGGGTCGAGAGCCAGATGGTGGCGACGACCGGCCTTCCTCCCGGAGCCGTGACGTGCACGGGCTCTCTCCCGGCGGTGGTCGGGGCGTCCCTCGACTGCACGGCCGCCGTCCGCGATCGGACCCAGACCCTCCGAGCGACCGTGACGTCTGTCGCCGGTGATCAGGTCACCTTCGATGTCGTCGCCGATCAATCTCGACCGTCCAGGTAACTCTTCCGGGTGATGTGCCGATACGGGGGCGATCACGAGTTCGATCAGGGGGAGATGCATGGTCACGCCCGGGGGCGACGGAGCGCAGGGAGAGTCGCAGGGGGGCCTGGACGCGGCGACGACATCGTTGCGGGAGCCGGTGCGGAGACCGAGCCAGCGCGGGTTGGTCACGCTCACGCCGTCGCCACGGCCCGTCGCCTCGGCGGCGACACCTCCCGTCGAGAAGGCTGAGGATCCGGCGACGGACCTCACCGTGTTCGGGAAGCTCGCCGACGCGGGGAGGCGAGCGCGCACGCAGGTCCAACGCCCCGCCGTGCGACGGTCACTGGTGGCCGTGGCTGCAGTCGCGCAAGGTTTCGTGCTGGTCAGTGCGGTCGCGTTGTGGACAGGTCACGGTGAGGCGTCGGAGGCGACCGCCGTCGCTCCCGTCTCGTGGACAGGCGTCGTACACGACGTCGGCGCGGCGGGTGTCAACCTGCGCTCGGCGCCCCAGGCGATCCCCGAGACGTCGCGCGACACGGCAGGCGCCGGCTCGCGGCTGTCCCTCACCTGCGCCCGGTCCGGGGATCTCGTCACCGACGAGTCGGGCGCGCACTCCGACATGTGGCTCCGGACGTCCGACGGCCTCTACGTCTCCCTCCTCTACGTCGACGTCCGGGACCGCACCTCGATCGTGAGCTGCGCCGACGCCACCGGCGATGCCCCGGTCATGGCTCTCGACGAGCCCGACGGAGGCACGGTCTCGCCGTCAGCTCAACCGGTTCCGGCGTCGGACGTGCAGCCGGCCGCAGCCCCGGCTCGCACGCCTGATGCGGTGCCTCCTCTTGTCGAGCACGATCCCGGCGGCGGTGCCGGTGGCTCGAACTCCGTCCCGGGTGGCTCCGCAGGCGGCACCGGTCGCCCCGACCAGGGCCAGGAAAACCCGGGCCACGAATACCCGGGCCAGGAAAACCCGGGCCAGGAAAACCCGGTCCAGCAAGACCCAGGCCAGCAGGAGCCAGGCCAGCAGGAGCCGGGCGTGCCGGGATCGTCGGGTGGGGGCTCCGTCGTCTCGCCTGATGGCGGTCTGACGATCATCGGGCCGGGGAGCGCCCGCGCGGAGAGCCATGCTCCATCGGCCACGAGCGGCCGGAGCTCGAGGTCGTCGACCCCCCGCGCGACAACCACAACGCGCGTCCCCGACAGGACATCACACAGCCGAGATGTGACGGCCGTCGGCTGAGCAGGTCGCGTCCCTGCGGGTAGCCCTGGCATGTCAGGCTGTCGCAGGGCTGCTGCCGAGGAGGATCACGCATGTCCACGGGCGATCCCGTCGGCCTCCGCGTGATGAGCTTCAACATCCGGGGCTTCACGACGCCGGTGGACGGTCGGCACCGGTGGTCGCTGCGGGCCGACCGCAACGTCGCGACGATCCGTGAGCAGAAGCCCGACCTGCTCGGTGTCCAGGAGCTCCAGGCCGAGAGCCTCGCGACGTACCGCGAACAGCTCGGGGAGTACGACGTCGTCCTCGGGCCGGCGGCGGGGCGCGGCCGGCGGCACGAGTACAACGCGATCCTCTTCGACCCGGGGCGCCTGGAGGTCGTCGACGCCGGCGGGTTCTGGCTCAGCGAGACCCCGGAGGTGCGGTCGGCGTCGTGGGGGACGCAGAACGTCCGCGCCGCGAACTGGCTGACGTTCGCCGTCCGCGGGACCGGCGCGACGTTCCGGCACGTCAACGTGCACCTGGACCACTGGAGCGGCCTGGCCCGGGAGCAGAGCGCGGATCTGCTGGTGCGCCGGCTCGGCGACGGGGGCCTGCCGACGGTCGTGACCGGCGACTTCAACTGCCCGCCCGGCCCCGGGCCGTACCGGACCTTCCTCGCGCGGGGCTTCGAGGACACGTACGCCGAGCAGGGACCCGACGACGGCACGTTCCACGGGTTCGGCGGCGTCACCTTCGCGGCCGTGCGCCGGTTCCACCGCTGGCGGCACGGACCGGCCCCGCTGCGCCTCGACTGGATCCTCGTGGGCGACGGCGACGGCGACGGCGATGGGCGCTGGTCGGTCGAGAACGCCGCGATCGTGCGCGACCGTGACCCGGTCACCGGCGCGCCCCCGAGCGACCACGACCCGGTGCTGGCGGAGCTCTCCCTCACCTAGTCTCCGTCCGGACAAGCAGGGGGTGGGTGTGGACCTCGAGGAGTACTTCGACGTCTGGTCGCGGGCGCACGGCGACTACGACGTGCGCTCCTCCCCGCTGACCCGGCTCTGGCTCCGCATCGCCCACCGGCTGGCGACACCCCTGGTCCGGCGCCGGGTGCCGCCGGCCCGGGTGACCGCCGTCGGGCTCGTCGGCGCCGTCGCGGTCGGCGGTGTCGCCGCGCTCGGGGGACGGTGGCCGTTGCTCGCGGCGGCGCTCGTCGTCATCGTCGCGCTGCTCGACGGGGTCGACGGCGCGGTCGCGGAGATGACCGGTGCCGCGACGGCCTGGGGACGCGTGCTCGACCAGCTGGTCGACCGCATCGGTGACCTCGCGATGATCGCCGGGCTGTGGGCCCTGGGTGCTTCCGGCCCGGTGGCGGCGGCGGCCGCGGTCGTGACCGTCCTCGACGAGGCGGTCCGGTCGAGTGCGAGTGCCGCCGGTGTCGCGGAGGCCGGGCTCGTCAGCTTCGCGGAGCGGCCGACCCGCCTGCTCCTCGGAGGTCTGTCGTTCGCCGCGGCCGGGATCGTGCCGTCCGTCGCCGCCGTGGTGGCGACGGTCGGGGCGGCGGTCTGGCTGGTGCTGTCGCTCGGCGCGGGGCTACAGCTGGTGATCAACGTCCGTCGGCGGCTCCTCGGCGTCCCGCGGCACGGGGCGGGGGCAGCCGCGGACCAGGAGGGCGGGGAGCTGCGCGACGGCCGGTAGCGACCACCCACCGTGATAACTTGGCCACGGTTGCCATCACTTTTCCTCGCTGTTCGCGCCGTGGATCAGTCGATTTCGACTCCACCCGCAGCAAGGATCCCTCGCCGCGTCCGTGGAGTCGGGCAGCTTCGACGGGCGGTTGTCGACCCGTCGCCCGACACGAAAGAGGATGTATGTCCGACGGCACGGTCAAGTGGTTCAACTCCGAGAAGGGCTTCGGCTTCATCGCCCCGGAGGACGGCGGCAAGGACGTCTTCGTCCACTACTCGGCGATCGAGGGCAGCGGCTTCAAGTCGCTCGACGAGGGCCAGCGCGTCTCCTTCGAGGTCAGCGAGGGCCCGAAGGGCCTCCAGGCGGACTCGGTCCGCGCGCTCTGAGTGCTGTGGTCCCGTGGCCGTCACGGCCGCGGGATCACGGTCCCTTCCCCGCGAGCCCGTCGAGCAGCGCCACGAGGGTCTGCGGAGCCACCTCGCGGTAGGCGTCGGTGAGCACCTCGCGGACCTCGGCCCAGTCCGGGCCGTCGGGCCGGAGGTCCAGGCGGAGGGCGATCCAGTCGCGGCCGCCGAAGGGCGGGGGGAAGAACTGCTCGGGGTCGGCGGCCACCAGCTCCTGCCGGGCGCCGGGCGGCGCCGCCGCCCACAGCGCGACGTGGGGCTCGTCGAACCGGTGCTCCTTGGGGTCGACGAACTTCGCGAACGACCGGCGGCGCACGAACCAGGTCGGCGCCCCGTGGGTCGGCCTTTCTCCCACCTCGGGCAGGGCTGCGCAGACCCCGCGGACACCGTCGAGCAGAGCAGCGCGATCCACCGGAACCTCCGCGGCGTATCACCCGGGCGGGTGTCTCGTTATCTTTTCGTGACCGACTCCCAGCGCACGGTGCCCTTCGCGACACCCCGACGCACGGCCGGCCCCAGCGTGCCGCGTCTGGTGCTGAGCGCGGTGGGCGTGTTCGCGCTCGCCCTGCTGCTCGTCACCGGGGCGGAGCTGTTCGTCGGTCATCCGCTCTCGGGCGGGCCGAGCGGCGAGACGACGATGAGTGCGCTGTTCGTGCCCTAGCCGTACACGATGATCCGCCGGACGGGTCAGCCCGACGGGGGACAGGACTCCTCGAAAGCGAGGCTCGGGACGGCCGCGGCCCACGCGGCGGGATCGAGGCCGCCGCCGACGATCGCGCAGGCGCGCGCCGCGGCGTCGACGTGCAGGTCTCGCAGCGGTGCGACGTCCCAGAGCCGGACGACCCCGTCCGCGCCGGCGGCGGCGACCCACGGCCGGTCGCGGGGGAGTCCGAGCGCGGCGATCGGTGACCCTGCCGGAGGAACGGGTCGGCCCAGGACCCGCGGCCCCGTGGGGACCGACACGTCCCACAGGGTGACCGACCCCGCCGAGCCCGCGGCGACCAGCGTCGCGCCGTCTCCGCTGAACCCGACGGTGTAGACGGCGCCGCCGTCGGACGACGGGGCCGGTGTGCGGCGCGGCGCACCGGACGTCGACCGGTCCCACACGAGGACCGCACCGTCCCAGCCCCCGCTCGCCAGCGTTCCGCTCGGCGCGAACGCCACGCTGAACACCGGCGCCCCACCGGCCGTCAGCCCGGGCGGGATCGCCCGCGGCCCTGTGGTGTGCGAGACGTCCCACTCCAGCACGGCACCCTCGGCGCCCGAGCTGGCCAGCCGTGCGCCGTCGGGGGAGAACGCGACCGAGTGGACGGGACCGGTGTGCACGAACGCCGGACCGCCGACCGGAGCCGGGCGCGCCGGATCGGCGACGCTCCACAACGCCACGCTGCGGTCGTCGTGCCCGACGGCGAGCGTCCCGCCGGCCGGCGAGAAGGCCACACTGTTCGCGGCTCCACCGACCGCCGGCAGGACCCCGACGCCGCGGAGGTGCGTGGGTCCGTCGAGCGCCCCGAGCGTCACCGAGCCGTCCGCGGCACCGATCGCGAGGATCCGGCCGTCCGGTGAGATCGCGAGGCTGCGGACCTCGGCGGGAGCGCCGATCGGAGCTCCTGCAGGACGCGGGCGGGCGGGGTCGGCCACGTCCCACAGCCGGACGACGGCGTCGCGGCCGCCGGTGGCCAGGAGATCGCCGGACGGCGATGCGGCGATCGCGCGGCTCTCCCCGGGGCCGCCGGCGACCACGGTGCCCAGGGACGTCGCGTGGGGCGGACCGGCGAGATCCCACAGCACCGCCGTGCGATCGGCGCCCGCCGAGAGCAGCCAGCGGCCACCCGGGGCGAAGGCGACCGAGTACACCTGGTCGGCGTGGCCGCGGAGCGGATCGCCGAGCCGGGTGGGGCGGCTGAGGTCGGCCGCGGAGAAGAGCCCGACCTCGTGGTCTGCCCCGGCCGTGGCGAGCATCGTCCCGTCCGGTGAGAAGGCGACCTGGTACGCCGGGCCGGCGTGTACCCGGACGGGCTCGCCGACGACGCGACCGGAGCCGTCGGCGGCCCACGTGGCGAGGTCCCCGGACTGGTCGACCGCCGACACCGTGGCTCCGCCGGGAGCGAACGCCGCCGACCACACGGCGCTGACGGCCGTCAGCGGTGTGCCCAGCGCCGTCGGACGCGACCGGTCCGCGGCGTTCCACAGGCGAACGGTGCGGTCGGCACCGCACGTGGCCACGGTGCCTCCGTCCCGCGAGAAGGCGACCCCGAACACCTGGCCGACGTGGCCCGTCGCGACCTCGGCCGTCGTCGCCGGGCGCTCGAGGTCGGTGGTGTCGCGCAGGATCAGCCGCCCGTCGAAGCCGACCGACGCCAGCGTGCGCCCGTCCGGCGAGAACGCGACGGCGTGGACCTCGGCGGTGTGGCCTCCCAGCGGCGTCCCGAGCCGGCGCGGTGCTCGGCGATCCGTCATGTCCCAGAGCCCGACCGTGCCGTCCGCGCCTGCGGTGGCGACGGTCCGGCCGTCCGGCGAGTACGCGACGTCGTAGACGTAGCCCTGGTGCACCGGCGCGGCCCCGACCGCCGCCGGGCGCTCCGGGTCGGCGAGATCCCAGACGGTGGCCCGGCCGTCCATGTCGCCGGTGACCAGCGTGGCGCCGTCGGGGGAGTAGGCGGTGGTCACGATGCCGCTGCTCTGCGGGAGGGTGCGCGCGTACTGGGTGTGGCCCAGGGTGTCGACGAGGTTCGCCGTCGATGCGGCGTCGGGCGCGATGTGCGCGGCCGCCAGGCCGAGTCGCAGCGCGGTGCGGGTGTCGGTCGGTCGCGCCACGTCGGCCTGGACGAGCAGCTGTCGGGCGACGGCCTGGCGTTCGGCGGTCGTCGCCGCATCCGCCTGGACGACGGCCAGCGTGCCCCCCAGGACCGCGAGGAGGAGCAGGGCCGAGAGCACGGCCACGCCGCGACGGCGCCGTCGCCGGTCACGGGTCATGCTCGTCAGGAGGAAGCTCCGGACGCCGGGGCCCACCTCGATCCGGTCGGTGGCGAGGCCGGCTCGGCGGCCGGGTCGCCATCGGTCGGTGTGGGCGCCGAGGTCGCCCACGACGCCGGCGAGCTGCGTCCCTTCCCACAACCCACCCGCGCCGCCTCCGCGCGCCTCCCAGTCGGCGGCGGCCTGCTCGACCCGGCGCTTGGCGCGCAGCGCAGTGGACTCCCGATCGATCGCCTCGGCGAGCGGTGGCCACGCGCTCAGGAAGGCCTCGTGCGCGACCTCGACGACGACGTGACCGCCGACGGGGTCGGACCCGGTCGTCAGGAGCCTCCGGCGGACGAATTCGTCGAGCTCTCGAGCGGCCGGGGCGGACAGTTCATGCCGGGGCGCGCGTGATCGCAGCGGGCGCCTGCGCTCGTCCACGACGACGAGCCGCAGGAGCTCACGGACGACCGCGTCGCGACCGCGCCCGCCGGCTTGCGTCGCCGCGATGAGTGCCTGGTCCGCCTGCCGCGTCAGTGCTCCGTCGACCCCGCCCAGCTGGTCGTACCGGGCGTGGGTCAGGTGCGCGCCGCGGTAGTGCCCGTCGTGGACCGCGCTGTCGGTGAGCTGCGCCAGGGCGTAGGCGAGCAGGGGGAGGGCGTCACCGGTCCCGGTGTCGTCCACCAGCCTGTCGACGAGTCCGTCCTCGAGATGGAGTCCTGCGAGCTGCGCGGGCCGCTCGACCACCGCCACCAGGGCCTCCCGCCGCAGCGGCGCGATGGTGTGGAGGTGTTTCGGCAGATCGGCGATCTCGGTGCTCGAGAGGACCTGGTCGAGGAACTCGGGCCGCAGCGCGGCGACCACCTGGAGAGGTCGGCCGAGCGTCGGCACGATCGCCCGGAGGAAGTCGGCGCGCGCCGCGTCGTCGGCCTGCGTGACCAGCTCCTCGAACTGGTCGACGACGAGCAGCAGGCGGCTGCGGCGTGGTCCGGGCACGGCGAGCAGGAGCTCGTCGACGGCGTCGGCCAGGTGTCCGTCCCGCACCACCTGGCGGAGATCGGTGAGTGATCGCTCGGGCCGACCGAGGCGGCGGGCTGCGGCGGCGAGCTCCCGGACGAGCGCGCCGACCGGGTCCCGGCCTGGCCGGCAGGGGTCGAGCGTCAGAGCGTCCGGCTCGGCGGCTACGGCGGGGCGGAGACCCGCCCGGACCAGGGAGGACTTGCCGCACCCGGACGGACCGACCACGACGTGGATCTCCGCGTCGGCCCGCGCGGCCGGGGTACGCAGCGCCGCGGTGAGACGCCGCACGTCGTCCTCGCGGCCGAAGAACGCCCGGACCGTCTTGTCGTCGAACGGGTCCAGGCCGGGGTACGGGGAGCGGTCGTCCGGCCAACCACCTCCGCCGACGGCGTCGAGGCCCCGCAGGACTTCGACGAGCCGCTCGCCGCCCGCCTGCTCGTCGGCGGTCAGGTCGATCTCCTGCAGCGACCGCAGGAGGTCGTGCCGCGGGCCCGGCGCGGCGAGCAGTGGCAGCAGCCGCGCGCCCTGGGACCGGGCGATCACGACCTCGGCGGTGCACCACGCCGACCGGCAGTAGGCGGGCGTCACGACGCAGACGACCGCGTCCGCTGCCCGCAACGCGGCGTAGAGGCGCTCCTCCCACTGCTCGCCCGGGGTGATGCCGTCGTGGGGATGCCGGTCGAGGAAGACCTCGTGACCCGCCGCCACGAGTCGTCCGCGCAGCCGCTCACCGAGCGCGGTGTCCGCGCTCGCGTGGCTGATGAAGACGGTGGCCACGAGCCGACCGCCTACTCCGTGCCCATCCTCGTCCCCCCGGCGCAGCTCGGGATGTGGCCTCGTGGAGCAGTGTGCTCTCGCCTCATCCTCCGATCGCTACGGCGTTCGAGGGACAATGGTTCGCGTGACGCTCGGGCACCGCGCCATCGCCACGTCAGGTGATCGCACCGACCCGCGCCGTGAACAGCAATCAGCGATCGGGACCGGTCATGATCTCCGCGAGCTGCCCGTACGGCAGGCGGTCCGCTTCGCCGAGCGCGTCCCACCCGGCGTCGCCGGACACGTCGTCGACGATCGCGACCGCGCGGGCGAGCGCCGCGCGGTAGAGCGAGGACCCGAAGCTGATCCGGCGGACGCCGATCCCGGCGAGGGTCTCGAGGTCGAGCCCGAGGTCACGCGAGGCCAGGATGTTCACCGGTGCGCCGTCGCACCCGTCGACGACCTCGGTCAGGACCCGCTCCACCGAGCCCAGCTCGGTCCCGGTGCGCTGGACCCCGGGCACGAAGAGGCACGTCGCCCCGGCCTCGCGGTAGCGGCGCAGCCGGTCGAGGGCGAGACCGACGCGGTGGTCGGCCTCGCCCACGGGGTTCCAGAAGACGTCGGTGCGGGCGTTGAGGACCGCGACCGACCCGAGCGCACGGATCGCCGCCACGCCCGCGGCGACGATCTCTGTCTGGAGCCCGACGTCGCGCAGCGCGCCGGTCGCGGGGTCGGTGTCCTCGATGTTCACACCCGCCGCTCCGGCCGTGACGGCCCGGGTGATGGTCGCGTGCACCTCGTCGGGTGTCGTGCCGAAGCCGGCCTCCAGATCGGCCGTGACCGGGACGTCGCCGGCCGCGTCGACCATCGCGGCCGCGGCGGCGAGCGCCTCGTCGCGGTCGATCCTCTCGCCGTCGGGCAGACCGTCCGTGGCCGCCGCGGCCGCGCTCGAGGTCCCGATCGCGACCGTGCCCGGGCGCGACGCCAGCAGACGCGCGCTGCCCGCGTCCCACGCATTGGGCAGGAGGAACAGGCGCTCGTGCGCGCGGGCGAAGCGCTCGGCGCGCTCCCGGGCGGCGGCGGTGACCGTCATGCCGTCACCGTAGGTCCGGGTCGCTTCGCCGACCGCCGAAGGATCAGGCCTCGGTGGCCACGGGCTGGTCGACGCCGGCCGGGGCGATCCCGTTCTGGAGGCGCTGCAGCAGCTGCTCGAACAGCTCCGCGTCGGCCCCGAGGAGGTCGCGGAACTGGCCGCGGACCTCGGCGGTCGCCGCGTCCCAGTCCGCGAGGGCCCGCCGGCCGCGGGCCGAGACGACGATCAGCACGCGACGGCGGTCGGTGTGGTCACGCCGGCGCAGGACGAGGTTCGCCGCGACCATCCGGTCGACGAGCTTGCTGAGCTTGGGTGCCAGCAGCAGCACGTGGTCGGCGACGGTGCTCATGGGGCACCCGCCGCGGTCGGCGAGCAGGCGCAGGATCCGCCACTGGTCGAGGCTGGAACCCTGGCTCCGCAGCGCCTCCTCGAGTCGACCCGTGAGGGTGCGCTCGACGAGCGAGAGGAGGCGGAGCGACTCGTCGCCATCTCGCGGCGAGCGTTCCGCGCTGGCTGGCACGGCGACGATGGTAGCGGCGAAATCGGGTCGAACGACTCTTCCGGGGTCGGTCCGCGGCGGGGCGGCTCCACCGGGTGCGGACGACTCCAACGATCGGAGCAGTACCGGGCCGAGGCCCGCTCGCTAGCGTCGAACGATGACCGAGACGCCGCTTCCCCGGCCGGGGACGGCGCGACCGTCGCGCGGGGGCGACGTGCTCGACATGGCCCTGGTGGTGCCCCTCCAGGGGCCGGCCGGGATCTTCGGGCCCTCCTGCGAGAGCTGCGCCGCGCTGGCCGTGCAGGAGATCAACGCCGAGGGTGGTGTGCTCGGCCGGGAACTGAACCTGGTGCCGGTGGACGGGGGCCGCAGCCCCGCCGAGGTGGCGATCGAGGTCGACGCGCTGGTCAGCGCGGGTGCCGTCCAGGCCGTCACCGGCTGGCACATCTCGGCCGTCCGCGAGGCTGTCGCGCCCCGGATCCGCGGCCGGGTCCCGTACGCCTACACGGCCCTCTACGAAGGGGGCGAGGACCGGCCGGGCCTGTTCCTCACCGGCGAGACGCCCGATCTGCAGCTCGGTCCCACCCTGGACTGGTTCGCCGGGACGGCGGGCGTCCGGCGCTGGACGATCGTCGGGGACGACTACGTCTGGCCGCGCCGCTCGGCGTCGACCGCCGCCCGCTACCTGCGGCGCATCGGCGGCACCGTCTGCGACGAGATGTTCGTGCCGCTCGGCACCTCGGACTTCTCGACGGTCCTGCGCCGGGTCGAGGCCAGCGGCTGCGAGGCGGTGCTGATGCTGCTCATCGGCGACGACGCCGTCGCGTTCAACCGCGCCTTCGCCGGGTCCGGGCTCGACCGCGACATCCTGCGGTTCAGCTCGCTGATCGAGGAGAACGTCCTGCTCGCCTCGGGCCCGGAGAGCACGCGGGGCCTCATGACGTCGGCGGGCTATTTCGAGGACCTCGCGACGAGCTCCGGTCTCGAGTTCGCCGCCACGTACTTCCGCGAGTTCGGCGACGACGCACCGGTGCTGAACAGCCTCGGGGAGTCCTGCTACGAGGGCGTCCGGCTGCTCACCGAACTGATGCGCCGGGCCGGGTCGACGCAGGTGCCGGCGATGATGTCGGTGGCCGACGGGCTCGCGTACGAGAGCCCGCGCGGCACGGTCGAACTGCGCGACCGGCACCTGCGACAGGCGGTGTTCCTCGCCGTCGCCGACGGCCTGACCTGGGACGTCGTCCAGCAGCTGTAGCCGCCCGACCCCGGAGCGCGACGGCCGAGGAGGGCCGTTGACAGCGCCGACGCGACGTCGCTAACTTTCCTAGGAAACTAATTCTTGAGCGACACATCCGCCTCGGCGGTTCCCCGGGACCCACGACGAAGGGAGTCGCAGGAGATGCCGCTCTACGCGTACCGGTGCCGTGCGGACGGGCCCGTCGAGGTGATGCGGCCGCTCGGTACGGCACCACCCGCGGTCGCCTGCCCGACGTGCGGCGCCGACGCCCCGCGCATGATCACCGCACCGCGACTGGCGAACGCCGACCCCAGCCGGATGGCCGCGATCGACCGCGCCGAGGCCTCGCGCACCGAGCCCGAGGTCGTCTCCACGCCGCCGGCCCGCCCGGCTCGCACGCCGCGTCCGCGCCTCGACCCGCGGACCGCCGCGCTGCCGCGTCCCTGATCGGCTCCAGACCCCGCACGATCTCAGGAGAGCTCCGATGCCCAAGAAGGTCTTCCCTCTCGACAGCAACAAGAAGTTCACCGAACAGGAGATCGTCGGCCACAACCGGTGGCACCCGGACGTCCCCGCCCAGGTGCACGTCAAGCCGGGTGACGTCTTCCGCGTCGACTGTCGCGAATGGTTCGACGGCGCGATCGTCAACGACGACTCCGCCGACGACATCCTCAACGCGCCGCTCAACTCGGTGCACGTCCTGTCGGGCCCGATCGCGGTCGAGGGCGCGCAGCCGGGCGACCTGCTGATCGTCGACATCCTCGACGTCGGCCCGATCCCGCAGGAGGACTCCGGTCCGCTCGCCGGGCAGGGCTGGGGCTACACCGGGGTGTTCGCGACGCGGAACGGCGGCGGCTTCCTCACCGAGCAGTTCCCGGACGCCTACAAGGTGATCTGGGACTTCACGGGCGGGAAGGCCACGTCGCGGCACGTCCCGAACGTGTCGTTCACCGGCATCGTCCACCCCGGCCTCATGGGCACCGCGCCGTCGCACGACCTGCTGCGGAAGTGGAACGCCCGCGAGCAGGCCCTCATCGACACCGACCCCCAGCGCGTACCGCCGCTGGCCCTGCCGCCCCAGCCGGACTCCGCGATCCTCGGGTCGCTGACCGGGGACGACTTCGAGCGGGCGCGCAACGAGGCGGCCCGCACCGCCCCGCCGCGGGACAACGGCGGCAACCAGGACATCAAGAACTTCACCAAGGGCAGCCGCGTCTTCTACCCGGTGTTCGTCGACGGGGCCAACCTGTCGATGGGCGACCTGCACTTCTCCCAGGGCGACGGCGAGATCACCTTCTGCGGCGCCATCGAGATGGGCGGGTTCATGGACCTGCACGTCGACCTGATCAAGGGTGGCATGCAGACCTACGGCGTCTCCGAGAACGCGATCTTCATCCCGGGCAACACGGACCCTCAGTACAGCGAGTGGATCGCCTTCTCCGGCACGTCGGTGACGCTCGACGGCGAGCAGCGCTACCTCGACTCGCACCTGTCGTATCAGCGGGCCTGCCTGCACGCGATCGACTACCTGACGACCTTCGGCTACTCCGACATCCAGGCGTACATGATCCTGGGCGCGGCGCCGATCGAGGGCCGTCTCTCCGGTGTCGTCGACATCCCGAACTCGTGCTCGACGGTCTACATCCCGACGGGGATCTTCGACTTCGACGTCAAGCCGAGCAAGAACGGCCCGGTGCGCATCGACCCGGGTCAGGGCGTGCCGAAGGCCAGCGCCTGACCGCCTGACCGGCTCCCCGGCCCCTCCGGCGGCGTCGTCCGTGCTCGTCCCTGCTCATCGGTGCAGGTAGGCGCGGACGACGTCGTCGTAGGAGGTGTCCGCGGTCAGCCCCAGCGCGTGGGCGCGGGGCGTCTCGAAGCGCGGCGGCCAGCTGCCGACGATCGCGACGACGGCCGGGTCCTCGACCCAGTCGACGAGGTCGCTGGTGCCGGCCCCGGCGACGCGGTCGAGGGCCGCGGTCATCTCGCGCGGGGTGGTGGTCAGGGCGGGGAGGTTCATCGCCGTGCGGCTGCCCCACGTCGCGTCGTCGACCTCGGCGGCCCGGAGGATCCCGTCGAGGGTGCGGTCGGGCGAGGACAGCGCCACCGGCATGTCCGGCGGCGCCGGGCAGACCGCGCGCTCGCCGGCCAGCGGCTCGCGGATGATCCCGGACAGGAAGCTCGACGCCGCGGCGTTGGGGCGGCCGGGGCGCACCGACACCGTCATGAGCCGCACCGACCGGCCGCGGACGAAGCCCTTGCGCGTGTAGTCGGCGACGAGCTGCTCGCCGACGAACTTCTGGATCCCGTAGCTCGACTGCGGGCGCGGGAGCGTGTCGTCGTCGACGGTGCCGACGGGTCCGATCGCGGGGTCGCTGCCGAACACCGCGAGCGAGCTGGTGAACACGAGCACCGGCGGCGTGGCGTGCCCCCGCGCGTACTCCAGCACCGCGCGCGTCCCGTCGAGGTTCGTGTGCATGCCGGCGTCGAAGTCGGCCTCGGCGGCCCCGCTGACGACGCCGGCGAGGTGGAAGATCGCGTCGGCCTCCTCGCCGAGCGTCGGGGTGAGCTCGCCCGCGACGTGCTCGACGCGCGGGTCGGCGGCGATGTCGTCGGCGGGCGCGACGAGGTCGACGACGACGAGCCGGGCCACGTCCGCGGGCGCCGCCCCGCCGATCCCGACCGGCCCGGCGAGCAGGCGGCGGCACAGCAGCCTCCCGAGGAACCCGGCTCCGCCGGTGACGATCACGCGCATGCCGCGGCCTCCAGACGGTCGACGACGTCGGCGAGGGCATCGTCGTCGCCGACGTTGCCGGCGAACACCACCAGCGGCGGGCCGGTGGTCGGTGCCCAGAGCGAGACGATCCCGGGCAGCAGGGAGCCGCGCACCCAGGCCCGGTCGGCGCGCAGCGACTCCGTCGCCACGTCGGAGGACGTGATCCCGCCCTTGGCCAGGACGTAGGCGCTCGAGCCCGCCACCCGGCCGGCGACGCCGGTGAGCGCGGCGCTGACCCGCCGCGCGATGTCCAGGCTCTCGGCCTCGTCGCGGCCGGTGACGACCGTGCGGGAGGTGCTCAGGACGGTGGTGCGTCGGGCGAGCGACGCCGTCACCGCGGCGACCGCGTCCTCGAAGTGCCCGGCGTCCCCGTCGAGCACCCGCGGGACGTCGATCTCGACGCGGGCCAGGTCGCGGCGCCCGGCGAGCCGGTCGAGCTGGCGGCTCGTGCGGCCGACGTGGGAGCCGACGACGACGAGGCCGTGCCCGTGCCCGACAATCGACGCCAGCTCCGCGTCGCCGATCGGCGCCTGCTCGGCCTGCCCGACGCGGGCGCGGACGAACGACGGCCCGACCCGGTAGACGAACCGCGAGCCGTGGCGCTCCGCGGCGAGGATCGCGAGCACCGCGGCGCGCAGATCGTCGTCGACGACCGCGTCGAGGACGACCACCCGGGCCGTCGGCAGCGCGACCGGTCCGGCGCGCAGCGCCTCGATCCCGACCTCGGCGACGTCGGTGGCAGGAATCGCGCCGCCGCTCTTCTCCGCGACCCAGTCCGCGAGCCGGGAGGACCGGTAGCCGAACGTGGCGTCGGCGGCGAACTCGCTCTCGGCGACCGGGGTGAGGTGATCGCCGTCGCGCAGCCAGTGCACGCCGTCGAGGGTGATCCGCCCGGCGTCGGTGTAGGCGGGGGCGAGGACGACGGGGCCACGCGTCCGGCTCTCGTCGGCGATCACGTCCGTCTCGAGCGGGAAGTGCCCGCGCAGCGTGGAGTCGCCGCGGCTCGCGAACACGACCTCGATGCCGCGGCGGCGGGCGACCTGGAGGCAGGTCCGCACGACCTCGCGGTCCCGCGCCGCGGCGTCGTCGGGGCCGAGGCTGCGGGTGTTGGTCAGGACGAAGAACGCGGGCGTGCCCTGGGCGAGGGCCCAGTCGACGTCCTCGGGCGACCACCGCGTGAGGACCGGCAGGTCGCGGATCGTCTGCGTGCCGGTCGGGTCGTCGTCGAGGACGACCACGGTCGGTGTCCCGGCCAGCGCGGCACGGACGTCCTCGGCCGGCACCGCCCGCACCGGCGGCAGCCCTGCCAGCCGGGCCGTGCCGGTGTCGCCGCTGGCATCCGCGCCCGCGCCCCGTCGCATCGCGTCATGCTCCCATCGCCGCCCGCCCCGTAGCCTCGGGTGAGGACCTCGCCGTACGGAGGTGGCCATGACGCAGACGCACAGCCGGGCCGGGCGCGACGAGCCGGCCGACGACGTGCCACCGGTGCCGCAGCACCCGCTCCCGCGCGTGCCCGACCGCGAGGTGCCCGAGCTCGGCGAGGACGCGGTGCCCGAGGTCGCGGTCGACGACGTCCCGGAGACGCCCGAGACGCCGCGCATCGCGGGCGAGCAGCCGGTGGAGATCGCGGAGGCGTGATCGGACGGGCGTGGGCGCCTCGTCGCGGAATGTCCGCGGTGAGTCCTTCCGTCCCTTCGAGAATTGTCTCGGAACGGTTCGTCCGATTCGCGGCGCACGACACTCCCGCCTCACCGGAATGCCTGACCCCGGGTCGTAGATTGGGTGCGAGTCGAGGGACGAGGGAGCAGTGGTGGCGCGGCTGTTCGTGACCGTCATGGTGGTGCTGGCGGTCGGTCTGCTGGTGTGCGGTGTGGTGGGAGAGGTGGGGTCGGCCGGGGCGTCGCCCTCGTCGGTGGGTGACCAGGCGGAGTCGTCCGGACCCCCACCGGCCCCGGCCGCGGTCGTCACGGCCTCGCCGGGCGTCGGTGCCGCCGACGTTCCGCCCGACGCCGTCCCGTCCGTCGCGGTCGACCACGGCCGGATCGCCGACGTGTCGCTGGTCGGGTCCGACGGCACCGCCGTGCCGGGCACCGTGTCGCCCGACGGGCACGACTGGACGGCGACGGCGGCGCTGGCCTACGACGACACCTACACCTGGTCGGGTCACGTGAGCGCCGACGCGGGCGGCGCGGTGCCGATCGCCGGCGCGTTCACGACGGTGACGCCCGACGAGACGACCGGCGCCCACGTCAACATCGGCGACGGCGACACGGTCGGGGTCGGCGCGCCGGTCATCGTGCAGTTCGACCACCACGTCGCCGACAAGGCCGCCGCCGAGCGGGCGATGCAGGTCCGGACGTCCGTGCCCACCGTCGGCTCGTGGGCATGGCTCGACGACGACAACGGGGGCTCGCGCGCCCACTGGCGGCCGCAGAACTACTGGACGCCCGGCACGCAGGTGGACGTCACCGTCCACCAGCTCGGCGTCGACGACGGCGACGGCGTCTGGGGCCGTGCCGACGTCACGAGCCGGTTCACGATCGGCCGCTCCCAGATCGTGCGGGCCGACGTGAACAGCCACCAGATGGTCGTGATCACGAACGGCCAGGAGAGCATGAACTTCCCGGCCAGCTACGGGCTCGGCTCCGACCCGAACCGGAACACGACCAACGGCATCCACGTCGTCATGGAGAAGAACGAGACCGTGCTGATGTCGAACCCGAAGTACGGCTACGAGAACGTCCCGGAGCACTGGGCCGTGCGGATCGAGAACAACGGCGAGTTCATCCACGCCAACCCGGACACCACCGGCGACCAGGGCTCCGAGAACGTCACCCACGGCTGCGTGAACCTCTCGACCGACAACGCCGAGCAGTACTTCGGCACGGCGATCTACGGCGACCCCGTCGAGGTCACCAACAGCCCGATCCCGCTGACGCCCGCCGACGGCGACATCTCGGACTGGACGGTGCCGTGGGACCAGTGGGTCGGGATGTCCGCGCTCCGGGCCTGAGCGGAGCACACTGGGTCCGATCGCGAAGGATCACCGACCGGGACCAGGAGCGGGGCAGATCGGGTGACGTCGCCACACCGTCCACGTGAGCAGGCTCGTGGACTGGTGGGCGGCGCGACCGACGGCTCGGCGCACCGCTCCAGCGAGACGGAGGCCCTGGCCAGGCTCGCGGTCGGCGTCGTGGCGGTGACGGCGATCGTCCTCGGGATCGTCGGCTTCGAGCGCTTCCTCCCCGCCCCCGGCATCGAGGCGGGCGAGGGCTGGACCGACATCCTCTACTACACCCTGCAGCTCTTCCTGCTCGACTCGGCGCCGCTGCAGCAGGCGTCGCACCTGCCCGTCGAGCTCGACGTCGCCCGGTTCCTCGCGCCGTCGACGACGTTCCTCGCCGTGTGGTTGACGGCGAAAGCGGTGTACGACTCCACCTACAACGTCGTCCGCGCCCGGCGGCTCCACGACCACACCGTGGTCTGCGGCAGCGGGACAGCGGCGCTGCTGGTCGCGCGCTCCGTCGTCGAGGAGGGCCGCACCTGCGTCGTGGTCGACGGGTCCACGCCCGGCGTCGAGGTGGCGCGCCAGGCGGACGTCGCGGACGCCAGGACGAGGATGCTGCGTGTCACGGGCGATCCCCGGGACGCCGGTGTGCTGCGGGAGGCCCGGAGCCACCGGGCCCGCGAAGTGGTCGTCGTGACGGGCGACAGCACGCGGAACGCCGACGTGGGTGTCGTTCTCCGGGCGTCCCTGGCCGGGCTCCCCGACCCTCCGCGCTGCTTCCTCGAGATGACCTCGCCGGCGCTCGGCGCGGCCGTCACCGCCCACGAGCTCAACGCCGACTCCGCCCTCCGCGTGGAGGTCTTCGTCCCGTCCGGGCGCGCGGCGCGACGCATGCTGGACCTCCACCTCCCGCCGGCGGGCGGAAGCGGATCGGCACTGGTCATCGGGTCCGGAGGGCCCTTCGACGCCGTCGTCCGCGAGCTCGCGCGCCGTGATGTCCAGGGCGACCCGGCGATCCCCTGGACCTCGAGCGCGTCGTGCGAGCCGGAGCAGATCGACGTGCCCGCGGACCTGGCGACCGTGTTCGTCTGCCTCGACGACGACCTCGTCGCGCTGCAGACCGGACTCCGCCTCACGAGGACGTGGCGCGACCGGTCGGTCGACGTCGTCGTGGCCGTCGGCTCGAGCACGGCCCTGGGCGGTGCGATCACCGGGGCGGACTTCGCGGTGTCGTCCGTCGGCCGTGCGCGCTTCCACGTCTTCAACACCACCGACCACGTCTACGCGGTGTCGTCACTGCGCAGCGGTCTCTACCTCGACATCGCCCGCGCGGCACACGACGTCTACGTGCGCAACGCGCGTGCCCGCGGGGAGACGACGGAGGACAACCCGTCCTCCGTTCCCTGGGACCGGCTCCCCGACGATCTCCGCCAGGCCAATCTGGCGCAGGCGTTCTCGATCACGGACAAGATTCGCCGGATGGGTTGTGCCGTCGTCCCGCTGGATGAGCCGGACACCCGGTTCGAGTTCGAGACGGGGGAGATCGAGGAATTGGCGCGCGCCGAGCACGAGCGCTGGATGGAAGATCGGGAAGGGCGCGGCTGGCGCCTCGGTGAACGGGACGACGCGGCGCGTACGCACCCCGACCTCGTGGCGTGGGAGCACCTGACGGAGCCCGCTCGGCAGAAGGATCGCGACGTCGTCGCCGCGATCCCGGAGTACCTCCGGCGGGCCGGCCTCCAGATCATCCGAGGCGGTCATCGGGACCTGTCGACGCCGAACTGACGGGCCCACTCGGCGAATCATCCAACACGCTGAGGAATGATCTCGAGGCGCTCACCGTCACGAACGGCGGATTGACCCTCTCCATCCCGACTGCAACCGTCACTCTGTGAAGTCGACGTGAGAGTCGATGTCGGACACGGCTCCTGTGGGGGATGGCGACATGGCGACCGAGCAGCGGACGTCCAGGGGCGGGGAGGCCGTGCGGTCGGTCGTCGGGGCGGTGCTCTTCGTCGCCTGGCTGATCCTCACGATCCTCTGGGTGGCCAGCATCGTCCACGCGCTCGGCGAGGGGTCCGTCGGCCCGCTCATCCGGGGCATCATCGCGATCCTGCTGATGCTGCTGCTCGCGGTGATGGAGGGCCTGGAAGTGGCGGTCATCGACAGCTGGAGCCGCATCTATCCGGACCGTCCGCAATCGGCACTCGCCGGATGGCTCGCCGCGCGCCAGCTGTTCGTGGCGCTGATCGTCACCACTGCCACCGTCCTGGCGGAACCGGAGAGCGTCCCGTTGCCGTTCGGGAACGGGGAGGGGATCACCGGCAACGGCCTCAAGGCGTTCACGATCGTGTGGACGACGATCACGGTGCTGTGGTTCATGCAGATCGGCCCGAAGCACATGGCCGCGATCAATCCGGACCGCTATCTGCGCGGCACCCAGCCGTTGTTCTTCCCGGTGGTCGCGTTCGTCGACAAGCTCGGCGTCGCCAAGCCGGCGGTCGCGATCGCGAAGATCGTCGAGAAGCGCCTCGACTGGCACGCGACCGAGGGCATCGAGACGGGTGTCGATCTGGAGTCCCGACCGGCGCAGCGGGGGAACCTGGCCAGCGCCTGGGCCGCGCTGATCCCGGAGGACAGTCCGTCCGGGGGACCGCGGCGCGGCGATCACGCGGCCGGTGCCTGAGCGGCGTCGTCGCGGAGCACTCGCGGCGACGGACGCGGGGGAGTGAGCGTGACCCGGCGGAACTGGATCAAGGAGTTCCGGGCGGCCACGGGCTCGTTCGACTGGGCGACCGTGGACGAGCTCGCGCACTCCTACGCCGACCACCTCTACGCGCTGCCGGGTCTGCCGGACAGCGTCGGCCCGGTCCTCCAGGCGCTGCGCCGGGGCCTGCGGTACACCGAGCTCGAGCTCGTCGCCGACGCCGCCCTCGCGCTCGGGTCCGACACACCCGTGGTCCGGCGCCAGTACGCCCAGGCCCTGGTAGACCGTGGCAAGCCCGCGGCGGCCCTCCAGATCTACCGCGAGCTCGCGGAGGACGACACGCTCTCGGAGTTCGACCACCTCGAGGCCCGCGGCGGCATCGGTCGCTGCTACAAGGAGCTGTTCCTGGCCTGCTCCGACCCGGTCCGTCGCCAGCACTACTTCACGCGGTCCCTCGACGCCTACCTGACGACGTACTGGGAGAGGCCGCACCGGACCTGGCACGGGATCAACGCGGTGGCGCTCCTGGCGCGCGCCGAACGCGAGGGATTCGTCCTGCGCCCTCCGCGCCCGTCCGCGGCGGACCTGGCGGGTGCCGTGCTGCAGGTCGTCGAGGAGGCGTCGCCGGACACGTGGACCGAGCTGACGGCGTGCGAGGCCGCGCTCGCGCTCGGCCGCGACGAGGACGCGATCGAGCGGGTCGAGGCGTTCCTCGCGACGCGACCCGACGGGTTCACGGTGGCGTCCTTCCACCGCCAGCTCCTGACGGTCTGGGAGCTCGACACCTTGAGCTCGCCCGGGACGGAGCTGCTCGCCCAGCTGCGCTCCGCGCTGCTCGAGCTCGGCGGCGGACAGGTCACGGTGGAGCCCGCCGACGTCCGGGCGTCACGCCTGGAGAGCGATCTCCGTGGCGTCCGTCTGGAACACATCCTCGGGTCGGAGCGCTACCGATCCCTCGGCTGGTACCGCAACGGGCTGCTGCGGTGCCGGTCGGTGACCAGCATCCAGAACCCGAGCGGCGAGGGTGTCGGTACCGGGTTCCTCGTCGCGGGGCGGGATCTCCACCGCCACCTCCCGGAGCTCGTCGTGGTCACGAACAACCACGTCGTGCCGGGCACGCTGGAACCCGAGGAGACGTTCCTCGCCTTCCACGGCCTCGACGACGACCCCGTCGCGCGCACGCACTTCCACGTGAAGCGCGTGTGCTGGACGCAGCCGTCGGGGGAGGGCGGGCTGGACACGACGATCCTGGAACTGGATGGCCACCCGCACGGTGTCGTACCGACCCCGGTCGCCCGGAAGCTGCCCCGCAAGCCGCTGGAGGACCGCCGGGCCTACGTCATCGGCCACCCGCGGGGCCTGTCCCAGCCGCAGTTCTCCCTGCAGGACAACCTCCTGCTGGACTACGACCGGAGCCTGATGCACTACCGGTCGCCCACCGAGGCCGGCAGCTCCGGCAGCCCGGTCTTCAACGACGACTGGGAGCTCATCGGCCTCCACCACGGCGGCGGCAAGAACGTCAAGCGGCTCAACCACGCCGGCGGCACCCACGCGGCCAACGAGGGCATCACCATCACGGCCATCCAGAAGCGACTGAAGGATCGGCCACCCGAGGCCGGCCCGCCCTGACGCGGTCCGTCCACGCGCCGGACCCGGCCGGAGCACACTGGGCTCGTGGAGTTCGTCCGGACGTTCGCGCAGGTCGGGGCCGGTGACGTCGCGCTCGCCGGCGGCAAGGGAGCCAACCTCGGCGAGCTGGTCCGCGCCGGGTTGCCGGTGCCGCCGGGGGTGGTGCTGACGACGGACGCGTACGCGGCGTTCGTCGACGCCGCGGGGCTGGACGTGACGGCGGTCGGTGACGTGCGCGCCGCGTTCCTCGGTGCGGCGGTGCCGGTCGAGGTGGCTCGCGAGGTCCGGGCCGCCTACGCCGATCTGGGGGCGGGGCCGGTCGCCGTCCGGTCGTCCGCCACCGCCGAGGACCTCGCGGACGCCAGCTTCGCGGGCCAGCAGGAGACCTTCCTCGACGTCCGCGGCGAGGACGCCGTGCTCGACGCGGTCGTGCGCTGCTGGGCGTCGCTGTGGACACCGCGGGCGATCGACTACCGCGCCCGGCAGGGCATCGCGCCGGCGGACGTGCGGCTCGCCGTGGTCGTGCAGCGGATGGTCGAGGCCGAGGCGTCCGGCGTCCTGTTCACCGCGGAGCCGACCACCGGACGCCGCGACCGCATCCTGATCAGCGCCGCCTGGGGGCTGGGGGAGTCCGTGGTCGGCGGGCTCGCGGCGACCGACGAGATCGTCGTCGACAAGGGCACGCTCGCCGAGGTCGCCCGCACCGTCGCGACCAAGACCGAGATGACCGTGCCGACCGGCGGTGGCACCACCCAGGCCCCGGTGCCCGCGGACCGCCGGCGGACGGGGGTGCTCGACGCCGCCGCCGTGGCCGAGCTGGCCCGCCTCGGGGTGCGGGCCGAGGAGCACTTCGGCGCGCCGCAGGACATCGAGTGGGCGCGGTCGGGCGGCGCGTTCGCGCTGGTCCAGTCGCGGCCGATCACGGCGCTACCCGCGCCCGCGGCGCCGCCACCCGAGACGTGGCCACTGCCGTACCCGGGCGGCGCGTACTTCCGGGCCAGCATCGTCGAGCAGATGCCGAGCCCGCTCACGCCGCTGTTCGCGGACCTGATCGACCCCGCGGTCACCGGGTCCATCCGCGAGCTGTTCGCCCAGATGCTGGGTCAGCCGGTGCCCGAGGGCGACATCGCCTTCCCGACGATCAACGGCTACGCGTACTACTTCTACCGGACCCGCGGGCTCGCGTGGATGATCCTGCGGCTCCCGCGGGCGCTGCGCGGCCTGAACCGCACCGAGACCCGCGGCGGCGTCCGGGGATGGCGCGAGCGGGCGCACCCGGCCTACGTCGCGGCCGTGGCGGAGTGGACGGCGACGGACCCGGCGACGCTCTCCGCCGGCGAGCTGCTCGACGGCGTCGTCACCCTCCTGCGCGCGGGCGCGACGTACTACACCGCCGTGCAGTCGGTGATCCCGCTGGCCGCGACCGCGGAGATCGCGTTCACCACGTTCTACGACCGGGCGGTCCGGCGCCCGGGCGACCCGGCGGCCCACGTGCTGCTGCTCGGCGAGGACAGCGAACCGATCCGGGCCGAGCGCTCGCTCTACGCGCTGGCGATGCAGGCCCGCGCGACCGGGATGGACACCGACGCGTGGCGGCGCGGCTTCCGGGAGCACCTCGAGCGCTACGGCCACGCCGTGTTCGACCTCGACTTCGCCCAGCCCACCGCCGCCGACGACCCGGGCACGCTGCTCGACACCATCCGCTTCCAGATGTCGGACCAGGGCACCGATCCGGACGTGCGCCGCGAGCGACTGCGGGCCGAGCGCGACGCGCGGACGCGCGAGCTGCGGTCGCGGCTCGACCCGGTGCGACGTCGGATCCTCGACGCGCTGCTGCGCCGCGCCCGCACGCTCGCACCGATCCGCGAAGACGCCCTCGCCGACGTCGGGCTCGCGTGGCCGCACATGCGACGGATGCTGCGTGAGCTCGGGACGCGGGTCGGGGTGGGCGTCGACGACGTCTTCTGGCTCACCGAGGCCGAGCTCCGGTCCGCGATCCGTGGCGAGGAGGTGTCCCCGCCGCTGGACGAGCGACGGGCCCTGCGGCGCGGTCGCGCGCTCGTCTCGCCGCCGCAGATGCTGCCGGAGGCACGCTGGCTGCAGCGGCTCGTGGGTCCGTTCCTGCCGGGCGCCGCCACACCGTCGGGGGAGGAGATCACCGGCGTGCCCGGCTCCACCGGGTCGGTCACCGCGCCGGCCCGCGTGCTGCGGGGGCCCGAGGACTTCGGCGCGATGCAGCCCGGCGAGGTGCTGGTCGCGCGGATGACGACTCCCGCCTGGACACCGTTGTTCGCTCGCGCCGCGGCGGTGGTCACCGACATCGGCGGCCCGCTGAGCCACAGCTCGATCGTCGCCCGCGAGTACGGCATCCCGGCCGTGCTCGGGACCGGCTCGGCCACCGACCGCATCCGCACCGGCGACCGCGTCCGGGTCGACGGGGACGCCGGCACGGTCAGCGTGATCTGAGCACCGCGTGCCGACGATCGGCCGCTTCTCCGAGATCCGTCCACGGTGGTTGCATGGGCTCCTCGGCTGGGTCCGGACGAGGAGGTCCGCGCATGAGGAGAAGCGACGAGCGCATCCTGACCACACACACCGGGAGCCTTCCCCGGCCCGACGACCTGCGCGCGCTCTTCGCGCGCGGCGACGTCCACGGGGGAGAGTTCGCGAGGAGCGTCCGCCGGTCGGTCACCGACGTGGTCCGTCGACAGACGGAGGCCGGCGTCGACGTCCTCAACGATGGCGAGATGAGCAAGGAGAGCTACTCGACGTACGTGCGCGAGCGGCTCAGCGGGTTCGACGGGGAGGGCGAGGCCGTCCTCGGGCTCAGCGACCTCATGGAGTTCCCCGACTTCATGAACCGGTGGATGCAGCTCAACGCAGCCGACGTCGGCGACGTCCTGGCGCCGCCTGCCTGCACCGGGCCGATCGCGGTCAAGGACCACGACCAGGTCCGCGTCGACATCGAGAACCTCCGCGCGGCCACGGCGGACGGCGGCGCGACCGAGGTCTTCATGTCGGCGGCGTCCCCGGGCGTCGTCGCCGCCTTCTTCGCGAACCACCACTACCCGACCCGCGAGGAGTACCTGCGCGCGATCGGTGCGGCGATGCGGGAGGAGTACGAGGCGATCGTGGACGCCGGCTTCGTGCTCCAGCTCGACTGCCCGGACCTGGCGATGTGCCGGCACCTGCAGTGGCAGGACCGCAGCCTCGAGGAGTTCCGCGTGATCGCCCGGCAGGACGTCGAGGTGCTGAACGAGGCCACCGCGGGCATCGACCCGGACCGGATGCGCATCCACCTGTGCTGGGGGAACTACGAGGGGCCGCACCACCACGACGTCGCCCTGCGCGACATCGTCGACATCGTGCTCGAGGCCCGACCGAACGGCATCGCCCTCGAGGCGGCCAACCCGCGGCACGAGCACGAGTGGCAGGTCTTCGAGGACGTCGAGCTGCCCGACGGGAAGGTGCTCATCCCCGGCGTCATCGACTCGACGATGAACTACATCGAGCACCCGGAGCTGATCGCCCAGCGTCTCGTCCGCTACGGACGGCTCGTGGGTCGGCCGAACGTGCTGGCCGGTTCCGACTGCGGCTTCGGGACCGCTGCCCAGCAGGGCGTCGTGTCGCCGGGCATCGTGTGGGCGAAGTGCGCCGCCATGGCGGAGGGCGCGCGGCTGGCGACGGCGCAGCTGTAGCCCGACGACGGGGGCGGACGGCGCGCTCCGAGGATCTCCGGGATCATCGCTCGGGATGGCGGAGTACGCGCTCGGTGAGTCCGACGAGGAGACCGAACGCCTGCGCGCCCAGGCGCGGCGCGGGCGGGAGCTGCACCGGGACCTGTGGCCCCGCGCCGGCGTGGTGCCCGGGGCTCGGGTGGCCGACCTGGGCTGTGGCCCGGCGGCGACCCTGCTGGGTCTGGCCGACCTCGTCGGTCCGTCGGGACGGCTGGTGGGCGTCGACACCTCGGGGGCCACGGTCGCCCGTGCGCGCGCCGATGCGGCAGCGGCCGGGGTGAGGAACCTCGAGGTGGTGGAAGCCCCCGCGAGCTCGTCCGGACTCGAGCCGGGGTCGTTCGACACCGTCGTCATCCGCCACGTCCTGGCCCACAACGGCGGAGGCGAGCAGGAGATCGTCGACCACGCGGCATCCCTCCTGCGTCCGGGTGGGTCGGTCTTCGTGTTCGACATCGACATGACGATGACGCGGATCCGTCCGCCGACCGCGCCGGTCAGCGAGCTCTCCGAGACCTATCAGCGGTTCGTCCGTGAGAGCGGCAACGACCCGTCGGTCGGGCTGCGCCTGGGGGACCTGTTGTCGGCGGCCGCGCTCGAGGTCGTCCACTTCGACGGCACGTGCCAGGTCGTCCGGCGCGGGCCCGGCAGTCGCGGGCCCGGATGGTCGGCCCGCCACGCGATGGTCGAGGCGGGGACCGTCACCGACGACGACATCGCTCGATGGGAACGGGAGTTCGCGGTGCTCGACGGCGCAGCCGAACAGCCGCGCTTCTTCCTCTGCGGATTCGCGGCGATCGGACGTCGGCCGACCCGTGCGGAGTCCGCGCCACCGGATCGCGCCGTGATGAACCCGTAGGCACCGCCCTACTCGTGGACCCGGCGGCCGACCGATGCGGTCGTGCTCTCTTGCTCAAGCACCACCTGCACTGGTGTCGGTGCTGTTCCTCGCCGCCGGCTCGTCGGTGCCGGTGCTGTTCTCGATCTCGCCAGCCGCCCACACGCGACCCCTCACCGCCGCGACGGTCGTCGCGACGATCAGCCGGCCACGCGTGCCCGTCCGCCGGGCCGGGGTTGTCGGTCGGGGTCGATCCAGCTCGGTGGTGTGAACCAGGGCAGGCCGTCGAGGATGGCGACGGTCCAGTGGCCGTGGTGGATGAGCTGGTGGTGGAACCGGCACAACAACGTCATGTTGTCCAACGCTGTCGGGCCCTCGTCCAGCCAGTGGCGAACGTGATGGGCGTGGCAGCGGCGGGGTCGTCGGGTGCAGCCGGGGAACGCGCAGCCACCGTCGCGCACGATCAGGGCGCGGCGGATGCCTTCGGGGGCGGTGTAGGACAGCCGCCCGACGTCCAATGGTTCGCCGCGGGAGCCGAGGACCATCGGCACGATCCCGGCGTCGCAGGCCCAGCTGCGGACGGTGGCGACGTCGACCGGTTGCCCGGACTCGAGGGTGCCGTGCCCGACGGCGTCGCAGAGCCACCGGTGATCGATGGTGATCGTGAGCAGGGCCCGGGCCGGCCCGGTGATCGGGGCGGACGCGGGGCTCGGCGTGGGGCTCGGCGTGGGGCTCGGCGTGGGGCTTGGTGCGGCCCGCAGCGGCTCGGGGATCCGCGGTTCGGGGATCAGCGCCTGCTGACCGCCACCCTCACCGCCACCCTCACCGGCACCCTCACCATCGCCGGCGCTGTCGGCTGCGGTGTCGGCGGCGTCGCTGTCCGTCTCGCTGCTCGTCTCGTCGTCGGCGTCGCTGGTGTGGTCGCTGTTCTCTCGGCGGGCGTCGGTGGCCAGCCCGGTGGCGCCGAGCGCGTTCTGGGCGAGGTCCTTGAGGGCGTCGGCGTGCCGGCGGGCCAAGTCCCGGTCGTCGTCCGGGCCGGCCGGGGTCGAGAGCAGGTCGAACACCTCGACGATCATCTCGGCGTCCAGCGGGTCCTGCAGCCGACCCTTCAGAGCCAGCGACCCGTCGCGGCGGCGCAGCAACCGCAACTCATCGCGCACGTCGGCCCCGTCGGGCGGGGCGACCCCGTCGGGGTCGAACTCGGCCAGCAGCCGCTCGGCGACCCGGCGCAGCATCCGCGGCGGCAACCCCGCCGCCGCCTCGGCCAGGATCCGCTCACACTCGGCGAGATCACCCGGGGCGATGGTGGCCACCCGCTCCAACCGCGTCATGGTCGCGCGGATGATCGCGATGTGGGCGGGCCCGGTCCGCCCCGCCGCCAGCACCGCCGCGGTGCACGGATACCGCGGCGCCAGCGGTTCCCCGGCCAGGGAGCGTCCCGCGACCAGGTCGGCGGCCTCGTCGCAGAGCCGGCGGGCCTCGCCGGTGTCGAACAACCCCAAGTCCCCCAGCAGCCGGTGCAGCGCCTTGTCCCCGGTCTGGGCCACGACAGCGAGACGGTCGAGCTCGGCGATGTCCTCCAGGCCGCGGTAGTACTCCTGCCGCGAGGCGACCAGACGCTCCCGGGCGCGGTCGAGCGCTTCACGCTCCACCGGCCCGACACCGCCCTCGCTCATGTGTTCGATTCTATCGAACACCACCGACAACGGCGACACCCACGACAACGTCGATCAAGCTCGTCGCGATGGCAGAGCCCGGTGTCTCAGGGCCCACCCCGCTCCAGCTCCGCGAGATCCTCGTCCGTCCAGTCCGGCGCTCGACCGATCGCTGTGCAGTAGTCGATCCAGGTCAGGTCCGGGCCGGCGGCAGACGCGGGGGGGCCGCGCCCAGTAGGTGACGCGCTCGTTGTGCGCCCACGCCCCCGTGGCCGGTCCCGTTCGCTTGACCAGGACTCCACGATCGGCCAGCCGTCCGAGGGCGGCGGCGAAGCGAACGCTGCTCGCCGTCGCCTGGCGCTGTCCGAGGATCAGGTGTCCACGGTCGACGACATGGGCGTGGAACAGGTCGGGCCGCTCCCGGCGGAGGCGGTACTCGACGACGCCGTACTCGACGAAGGGCTCACCCTCGCGGACACAGCGGACGAGGGGGTCGAGGAGCTCGTCGGTGACACCCGCTGTGCCGTCCTCCGTCGGCTCGCGCGACCCGGCCGCCGCGGTCCACCGGTGCGGCCCCGTGCCTCCGTGCCGGTCGTCGCAGACGTAGGCGACCATCTGCTCGGGCAGCCGTGACCACCGGACGTCGTCTGCCCGGAAGCACGCCGGACAGGTCTGGATCATCGGCTTCCCCTGCTGTGCTGTCGGTCGGTCCCGTGCTCCAGGATCAGCGACCCTGCTCAGCGACCCTGCAGCACGCTCCGCAGCGAGTGCCACCGCGACCGGCGGCACGCGCGGGCTTCGGTCGACGCCTGTTCCGCCCGCCACCGGCGTTCCCACTCCGGCATCTCCGCGGCGAGCAGCGCCGCGACGTCGGCCTCCGAGCCCTGGCGGAGCGCGTCGGCCACACCGCGGTCGGCGCTCCACAGCGCGGCGAGCGCCCGGGGCGGGACGTCGGCGCGGTGCACCGGCACCCCGTACCGGCGTGCGAGGGCGGCCCGCTGCTCCTCGGCGATGCCGGGGCCGGTGACGACGAAGCGGGGGTAGCCGTGCGAGGCGCGCCATCCACGGGTGCCCTCGACGATCTGGCCCCACAGCGCCACGACGCCCAGGACCTCGTGGTCGGACGGGCCCCAGTCCAGCGTCCCGGGGTCGGGCACGGCGTAGAGCCCGCACCCACAGCGGTCACCCGGCGGCGAGTGGGTGGGCGACGCGCAGAAGGCGATCATCGGCTGCCGCGACGGCCAGGGCAGGCCGGCGAGCGGGGCGATGAGCTCCGTGCGGCGCTGCGCCCGCCGCCCCACGCGCCAGGTGCGCCACCCCAGGATCGGGTGCGGCAGATCTGGCGCGGGCGCGACGTCGAGGACGTCCCGTCGTGCCGGATCGAGCGGGGGGATCGTCACCGAGACGGTGCGGCGGGTGCCTCGGGCACCGGGACGCGGTCCGACGTGGCCTCGACGGCGGTCTCCGGAGCCGGCTCGGGGCGCCACGACTCCTCTCCGGGCACGGGGGAGTTGATCGGCTCGGCGGTGAATCGCTGACGGACGGGTCCGATGTCCACGCCGGGAACGCTGCCACGCCGAGCCCGCCCGGGCCAGAGGCCATCGGGGTCGTGTGATCACCGGCGCGACCCCGGCCGACCACGAGATCGGTTGCGCACCATTGACCGGGCACGGCGGAGGCGTCCACAGTGACCCCGATCACGCTGCCGGACCACCACATCGCCGGCGGTGACGACGGGAGGGGACACCCATGGCCGAGCAGACCCTGTACGAGCGCCTGGGCGGGACGTACGCGATCGCGGGCGCGGTGGACGTGCTGGTCGACCGGCTCTTCGCCAACGCCGCGGTGAACGCGAACGACGCGGTCAAGGCCCACCACGGCGACCCCGCGAACGCGCCCGGCTACAAGTTCCTCGTCACGGCCTGGTCCATCGAGGCCGCCGGCGGGCCGAAGTGCTACTTCGGGGACGACATGGTCAAGGCGCACGACGAGCTCAGCATCGACACGGCCGGCTTCGACGCCGTCTCCACCGAGATCGACGCGACCTTGAACTTCCTCGGGGTGCCCGACCCGGAGCGCCGGGAGTTCATGGACATCATCGAGAGCTACCGCGGCCAGGTCGTGCAGGCCGCCTGAACCGGGCGCGACATCGGGGCTATCTCCACCGTCTCGTGTGAGGTTAGCCTCACCTCGTGTCGCTGGAGACCTTCGCGGGGCGCGTGTCGAGCGCGCGTGCCCCGCGGGTGTCCCGTCGGACGATCACGAGCCTTCCCGGCGACCGTCTCAGGTTGACACTGCGAGGCCCTTCCCTCGGATGTCGTTTCTGCCACAGTCGATGGCGTTCCGAGGCGCGACGGCGCGCAGGGGAAAGGCCGAGATGACCGAGACGGATCACCGCGAACGCGAGGAGATCGCGACCACCCGCGGTCGCGATCTCGCGGTGCTGCCGCGCCGTCTCGTCGCGTCCTGGAAGCGCAGCGCGGACTACGGCGTCTCCGTGGACTCGGTGAATCCCGAGTACGCCGGCGCGGTCGACCACCAGTCGTTGTTCTTCGATTCCGGTCACCAGGTCCTCACCGAACTGCACGAGACGCTCGCCGACGAACCGGTGAGCCTCATGCTGACCGACACCGACGGTCTCGTCCTCAATCGCGTCTGCGACGACCGCGTGCTGCTCGGCGCGCTCGACGCCGTGTCGCTCGCGCCGGGATTCGACTACTCGGAACGCACCACCGGCACCACGGGACTGGGTCTCGCCCTCGCCGACCGCGTGCCGACGCTCGTGCGCGCCGACCAGCACTACTGCACGCGCCTCTGGGGCTACACGTGTGCCGCGGCGCCCGTCGCCGACCCCGTCACGGGCGAGCTGGTCGGCAGCGTCAACCTCACGACCTGGTCCCAGCAGTCGTACAACCTCCTGCTCGCGCTGGCCCGCACGGCCGCGCGCACCACGGAGGCGCTCATGCTGGCGCGCGGTCACGGCCGCGAGGCGCGGCCGGCCAACCGGGGACGGGTGGTGCCGGTGCGCCGCGGGCTCGTCGAGGACGACGCGCCGCGCCTCGAGGACCTCGGGTCCGACTGGCGGAGCGCGGCCGAGCGGGTGGGCTCGGCCCTGCTGGCCGGGCTCGGCGTCGCGGTGGTGGGCGAGGCGGGCGTCGGCAAGGGGGCCCTGCTGGGCGGTGCCCACACCCGTCACCACCGCGGCCGGCGTGTGCTCCACGTCCGACCGCCGGAACCGGAGCAGGTGGCGTCGTGGTGGTCGCTGTGGTCGCCTGAGCTGGCCAAACCCGGGACGAGCGTGATCGTCGGACGCGCCGACCAGCTCCCGGCCTGGGTCGCCGGCGATCTCGCGGAGCGGGTCCGGGGAGGCGACCAGCTGTCGATCACTGCCGAGGACCCGGCGGCGGTGCCCGAGGCCCTGCGACCCCTCGTCGGCACGGTGGTCGAGCTGCCGGCGCTGCGGCACCGCCGCGACGACGTCGTGCCCCTCGCGTGCTGGTTCGCCCGCGACGCGCGGCGCGACGTCCGGTTCACGCCCGCCGCCGAGCAGGTGCTCACGGCGTACCACTGGCCGGGCAACGTCGCGCAGCTGCGCGCGGTGGTGCGCCGCGCCGTCGCGCGCACCGACGTCGTCACCGAGCGGGACCTGCCGCCCGAGGTGTTCACCGGCGGGCACCACCAGCTGACGCGGATGGAGACGCTGGAGCGCGACGAGATCGTCCGCTCGCTCTCCGAGCCCGGCGCGACCCCCGCCCGTGCGGCGGCCCGCCTCGGCATGAGCCGCTCCACGATCTACCGGCGCATCGCCCGCTACGGGATCCGGCTGCCCGCCGAGAGCCCGCCGACGAACTAGTTCGACCCCACCACCACACCCACCGACGTCCCACGCGTTCCCGGGACGCCGGTCGATCGACGCTGCCCTGCGGCAGGAACGGAACGGAAGAGAAGAACAGGAGAGGTGCGGTGGGAAGCAATCTGCTGTCGGCGCAAGAACGCCAGACCCTGGTGAACGTGGTGTACGCGGCCTTTCCGCACAGCACGTTCCCGCGGGGCCCCTACGAACGGGCCGCGGATGCGGTGATCGCCGAGGCGGGGAGCGATCCCCGATTCCTCGCCCAGTTGTTGCAAGGGCTCGTCGATCTCGACGCACAACGCGATGCGCCGTTCGCCGAGCTCGACGCCGAGACCGCCGGCGCGGTGCTCCGCGGGGCGGACGGCGCGCCGTTCCTGACCGCGATCGTGAACAGCGCGGTCGTGACCCTCTACAGCGATCCCGAGGTGTGGGACCTGCTCGGTTACGAGGGCCCGTCCTACGACAAGGGCGGCTACGTCGACCGCGGTTTCGACGACCTCGACTGGCTGCCCGACCCCAAGATCGAGTTCGAGGAAGAGGTGCCGGCGTCATGACCCGATTCGAGTACGACGACTCCGACGTCGTGGTGGTGGTCGGCTCCGGGGCCGGCGGCGGCACCGTCGCCAACGAGCTCTGCCAGCGCGGCTTCAGGACCGTGGTGCTGGAGGCCGGCCCCCACCTCACCGGGCCCGACTACCACCAGGACGAATGGCCGGCCTTCGCGCAGATGGCCTGGGGCGACACCCGCACGACGTCGGGGAGCTGGCAGGTCGCGAAGGACTTCCCGAACCTCCCGGCCTGGCTCGTGAAGGCCGTCGGCGGGACGACCACCCACTGGGCGGGGGCGTGCCCCCGGTTCAAGGCCCACGAGTTCACCGCGCGGTCGACCTACGGGGACCTCGACGGCGCCAGCCTGCTCGACTGGCCGATCGCGCTGTCCGAGCTCGAGCCGTACTACGACAAGGCCGAGATCAAGATGGGGGTGACCCACCGGCACGGGCGCCCGCCGCTGCCGGCGAACAACAACTACAAGGTCTTCGCCAACGGCGCCGAGAAGCTCGGGTACCGCTACTACTCGACGGGCCCGTACGCGACCAACGCGGAGCCCTACGACGGGCGTCCGGCGACGCTGCAGGACGGCTTCAACTTCCAGGGCGACAAGCACGGCTCGAAGTGGTCGACGCTGGTGGCCGAGCTGCCCAAGGCGGAGAAGACCGGCAACCTCGACCTGCGGCCCGAGAGCCACGTGGCGCAGATCGAGCACGACGCCTCGGGGCGGGCGACGGGCGTGCTCTACATCGACCGCAACGGGACGCTGCGCCGCCAGCGCGCCGCGGTCGTGGTCGTGGCCGGCAACTCCATCGAGACGCCCCGACTGCTGCTGCTCTCGGGCTCGGCGCAGCACCCCGACGGGCTGGCGAACTCTTCCGGGCAGGTCGGGCGCAACTACATGCGCCACACCACCGGCACCGTCTGGGGCCAGTTCGACAAGCCGGTGCGGATGTGGCGGGGCGAGACGATGGCGGGTGTCATCGCCGACGAGTCGCGTCTCGACACCGACCGCGGCTTCGTCGGCGGCTACTACATGGAGACGATCTCCCTCGGCCCCGCGTTCCTCGCGAAGTTCATCGCCCCGGGTCGCTGGGGCAGCCACATCAGCGACCTCCTCGACGGCTACCGCAACACCGCCGGGATGTGGATCGTCGGCGAGGACATGCCCCGGGCCGACAACCGGATCACGCTCTCCGGCGACGTCAACGACCAGCACGGGCTGCCGGTCGCGAACGTGCACTTCGACGACCACCCGAACGACGTCGCCATGCGGGCCCACGGCCAGCGCCAGGGCGCGTCGGTCTACAAGGCCGTCGGCGCGCACAAGACGATCGAGACGCCGCCCTACCCGTCGACCCACAACCTCGGGACCGCCCGGATGAGCCAGCGGCCCCGCGACGGCGTCGTGGACCGGTTCGGGCGCGCCCACGACGTCCCGAACCTGTTCATCGCGGACGGCAGCGTCTTCACGACCGGTGCCGCGGCGAACCCGACCCTGACGATCGTCGCGTTGGCGACGCGGCAGGCGGAGTACATCGCCACCGAGCTGGCCAAGACCCTCTGAGCACGGAGACATCGATGACCACAGCTCTCGCTCCGCCCGACCCCTACACCTTCCTCCCGGAGGTCCCGACCTTCACGCTCACCAGCACCGACATCGCCGACGGCACCCCGCTCGCCCCGCCGCACACCAGCGCGATCATGGGTGTGCCGGGCGGGGAGGACCGGACGCCGCAGTTGCGCTGGCACGGGTTCCCGACGGCCACCCGCAGCTTCGCGGTCACCTGCTACGACCCGGATGCACCGACGGGCAGCGGCTTCTGGCACTGGGCGGTCGCCGATCTCCCCGCCGACGCGACGGAGCTCGTGGCCGGCGCGGGGGACCCGGACGGTTCCCGGCTGCCGCAGGGGGCGATCACGCTCCCGAACGACGCCGGCATCCACCAGTACCTCGGGGCGGCGCCGCCCGAAGGGCACGGCGTCCACCACTACTACTTCGTGGTGCACGCGGTCGACGTGCCGACGCTCGGGATCCCGCGGGGCGCGTCCCCGGCGTTCCTGGGGTTCAACCTGTTCAGCCACACCCTGGCCCGGGCGACGATCACCGCGGTCTACGAACGCTGAGCATGCGCGATCCCCGAGCCGCCGCCGCGGGTCCCGCGGCGGCGGCCTTCGCGTGTCCGGTGGTCCGGTGCTGACCACACGGGTGACCTTCCACCCCGACGCCGGTCTGGCCGCTGTCGCCGCGCACGTCCGGCAGCGCTCGCTGCCGGCTGCCGTGCGCGTCGTCGACCTCGACGTCGGCGCCGTCGTCGCCGCGATCGCCCCGGCGCGGGGCTGCCCGGGCGGCTGCTGCCGCCGCAACGTCTACCGGCACCTCGACGACCTGATCGCCCGCGCGCGTTCCTGCCCCTGACGCAGCGTCGGGGTCCTACCGTCATCGCATGGCGCCACGAGCGCTCGGGCGGCGCGCCGGCATCGGCACCACCGCACTCCTCGAGGCCCTGGAAGACATGGCTCAGCGGTACTCGGGATTGACGAAGTCGAAGCGGCATCCGGCGTCCCACTCCGAGCGCTGGTTGCCGTGGGCCGGGATGCCGCCGGCGTCGCGCAGCATCCGCGCGACGTGCAGCAGGTTCCACGTCATGAACGTGGTGTTGCGGTTGGTGAAGTCGTTGTCGGGGCCGCCCGACCCCGGGTCCAGGTACGACGGCCCGGGCCCGGCCTCGCCGATCCACCCCGCGTCCGCCTGCGGCGGGATCGTGTAGCCGAGGTGCTGGAGGCTGTAGAGGACGTTCATGGCGCAGTGCTTCACGCCGTCCTCGTTGCCGGTGATCAGGCACCCGCCGACCCGCCCGTAGTAGGCGTACTGCCCGGCGTCGTTGAGCAGGTGCGAGCACCCGTAGAGGCGCTCGATGACGCACTTGGTCACCGAGCTGTTGTCGCCGAGCCAGATCGGGCCGGCGAGCACGAGGATGTCGGCGGCGAGCACCTGCTCGTAGATCGCCGGCCACTCGTCGGTCGCCCACCCGTGCTCGGTCATGTCCGGCCAGACGCCGGTGGCGATGTCGTGGTCGACGGCGCGCAGGGTGCTCACCCGCACGCCCTGCCGCTCCATCACCCCGACGCTGAGATCGATCAGGCCCTGGGTGTGGCTGCGCTCCGGTGACCGCTTGAGCGTGGTGTTGATGTAGAGCGCCGTGAGGTCGTCGTAGGAAGAAGACATGACGACCACCATGCGTGGGCAACGTGGCTCGTGGGCATCGCCCGTTCGGACGCTGGACTTCGGTCCGTCACGCGTGACGCTGACGGTGTGTCGGCACGGGTACGTCTTCTCGGGGCGCTGGAGGTCGAGGACCACGACGCCGTCGTCGACCTCCACGGCGCGAAGGAGCGCCGGTTGCTCGCCGCGCTCGCCCTCCACCCCGGGCAGGTCGTGTCCGAAGGCCGTCTCATCGAGGCGCTCTGGGGGGAGGCGCCACCGCGGACGGCGGGGAAGACGCTGCAGAACCACGTCCTGCGGCTGCGGCGCTCGACCCGGCCCTGCACCGGGCTCGCGGTGGTCACCCGGTCGCCCGGCTATCTGTTCACGGGCGAGACCGACGTCGTCGCCGCCGAGCGGGCCGTGGCCCGTGCTCGTGAGGCGGAGCGGGCAGGTGATCACGCGGAGGCCCTGGTGCTCCTCGACGACGCCCTCGCCCGGTGGCGGGGGCCGAGCCTCGAGGAGTTCGCCGACCTGCCGTTCGCCCGCGGCGAGGCCGCCCGCCTCGAGGAGCTGCGGGAGACGATCCGCGAGGACCGTGTGGCCGTCCTGCTCGCCCTCGGCCGACACCACGAGGCGGTCACCGAGTCGGAGACCCTCGTCGACCGGTGCCCGCTCCGGGAGCGCCGGTGGAACCAGCTGATGCTGGCGCTCTACCGGGACGGGCGGCAGGCGGAGGCGCTGGCCGCCTACCACCGCCTGCGCCGGGTGCTCGCCGACCAGCTCGGGGTCGAGCCGGGGCCGGAGGTGCGCGCGACGGAGGCGGCGATCCTGCGGCAGGACGTCGAGCTGCGCCCGATCGTCATCCGTCGCGAGCCCGCCCCGGGCCGGGTCCCGACACCGTGCGTGGGCCGCGCCCGCGAGCTCGGATCGCTGCTCGCCCACGTGGACGGGCTGGCGACGGGCCGCGGGGCGGTGGTCCTCGTCGGTGGCGAGGCGGGCATCGGGAAGAGCCGCCTGCTCGCCGAGCTCGCGGGCTCGACCGCGGCGACGGTGCTCCGCGGCCGGTGCCTGGAGGGCGCGGGTGCCCGGCCGTTCCACCCCTTCGCCGAGGCGCTGGGGCCGGCGGTGCTGGCCCCGGACCACGCCGGGGACGGTCTGCGGGCCGACGAGCTGCGGGCCCGGGTGTTCGACGGCGTGCTCCGGCACGTGGCCGGCCTCGCCCGGACCGTCCCGCTCGTGCTGCTGCTCGACGACCTCCACTGGGCCGACGCGGACACGGCCGCCCTGCTGCGGCACGTCACCCGCGGCACCGTCGACGTCCCGGTCCTCGTCGTCGGCGCCTACCGCGAGCACGATGTCGACACCGACCATCCGCTCGACGCCGCGCTCGCCGCGATGCGCACGGAGACCGAGTGCTCCGTGCTCCGCCTGGGCGGCATCGACGTGCCCGCGATGACCGACCTGCTCGGTGCGATCGCCGGAGCCCGGCCGTCCGACGACCTCGCCGCGGCGATCACCGCCGAGACCGGTGGCAACCCGTTCTTCGCCCGCGAGATCGCGCGGCACCTCGGCGAGACGGGTGCGCTGAGGGCCGGTCCCGACGGGCGTCTCCGTGCGGACCTCGCGGGCACCGGCACCCCGGACGGCGCACGTCAGGTGGTCGCGCGTCGGCGTCGGCGTCTGTCGGCCGCGGCGAACCGTCTGCTCGACGCGGCCGCGGCGATCGAGGGCCCGTTCCCGTGGGAGCCCGTCCGGTCCGTCGCGGGCGTGGCCACCGATGACGCCCTCACGGCGCTCGACGAGGCGCTCGCGGCCGGCCTCGTCGTGGTCGGCAGGGAGCCCGACCGGTACGACTTCACCCACGCCCTGATCCGGCACGCCGTCTACGAGGCGCTCAACCCGTCGCGTCGGCTCCGGCTGCACCGGGCCCTCGGCGACGCGATGGCCGCGGCGCGGGCCGGTGGCGCCGGACCGGGGGCCGGGCCGGGCGCCGCCGAGGTCGCCGTGCAGTACCACCGGGCGGTCCCGCTCGCCGGGGTCGACGCCGGGGTGGCGCCGGCACTCGAGGCGGCGGAGCAGGCGCGCGGCGCCGGCGCCCACGACGAGCAGGCGGCGTTCCTGCGCATCGCCCTCGACCTCCTGCCCGCGGGCGACGGGCGCCGGGCGGGGCTCGCCGTGCAGCGGGCCGTGGCACTCGCGTGGTCGCTGCGGTTCGACGACGCGGCGGCGGTCGCCCGGGAGGTCCTGGCCGACGACCAGGCCGATCCCTGCTGGCGCGCGGGCGCGGCCGCGGACGTCGCCACTGTCCTCGCCACCGCCGGCAGCAACCGTCACGCCTGGACGCTCGCGCCGATCGGCCTGCGTGTGGCGGGGGAGGACGCCGATCCCGGCAGCCGGGCCGCGCTCACCGTGCTCGACCTGGACCGCCGGGAGGCCGACGACCCCGCCCACCCCGGGATGCCCCTCGACCTGCCGGGCCGTCGCGCGGCGTTGGAGGTCCTGCACCGGTCCGGCCGGCTCGCCGGGCGCGGCGACCTCGCCCGGTACGCCGTGGCCGCGATCTACGGGCGGCGTGAACGGATCCCGGCCGAGGCCGCCGGGGACCCGTCCGTGGCGACGTACCTGGTCGGCGACTACGCGTCGGGTGCGACACGCTTCGCCGACGAGGCGGACGCCGCGCAGGCGCGGGGCCAGCTGGCGTGGGAGGTCTACTGCCGGTCGAGCGCCGGGCGGGCCCTGGTGGCGCTCGGCGAGTTCGCGCAGGCCGCCCGCGAGATCGAACGGTCGGCGTCGCTCGTCGACCGCCTCCCCGGTCTGGGTCTCGGCTGGCAGCTGCTCCACCACCAGGGCGTCGAGGACGCCCTGACCATGGCCCTCGACAGCGGGTGGGCCGAACGGCTCGCCGCGTTCCGGCCGTGGATGGAGCCCGGACCCGAACGCCACTGGGGCAGCGCGGCGATCGACGGGATCGGCGCGCGCATCCACGCCCGGCGGGGCGACGGGCCGGCCGCTCTTCGGCTGCTGTCGCGGCCGGTCCACGCCCTGCAACGGGCCCCGGCGTGGGCGCCCAACTACGGGCGGACCGCCTGCGAGCTCGCCGAGACGCTGTGGTTGCTCGACCGCCGCGACCACCTCGCGGTCGTCGAGGCGGCGCTGCGGGACAAGGCACTGCCCGCGGACTTCCGGTTCCCGATGACGGACGCCCGACTGGCACTGGCCCGCCTGTGCGCGCTCGACGACCGTCCCGAGGAGGCGGGCCGGTGGTTCGCCGCGGCCCGTCGTGCGCTCGAGGACCAGGGCGCCCGGCCGCTGCGCGCCGTCGTCGACCACGACGAGGCGCTCATGCACCACCGTCGCGGCGACCGGGCGGCGGCTCGCCCGTTCGCCGATGCGGCCCGGGTCGCGTTCGCCGATCTCGGGATGCCGGGCTGGTCCCGCCGGCTGGAGGCCGTCTCCGGCTGACCCCCGTGCGACCGCGCTGCGACCGCCGTGCGACCGGTCCTCCGCAGGCTGGCGGCCCTCACGCCCCGGCCCGAGGAGGAGCCATGAAGGCCGTCCGCCTGCACGCCTACGACGAGCGTCCCCGCCTCGAGGAGGTGCCCGAGCCGACCGCGACCGGTCCCCACGACGTCGTCGTGCGCATCGGTGGGGCGGGGGTGTGCCGCACCGACCTGCACATCGGTCAGGGCTGGTTCGCGCCGCTCGTGCCGGTGGAGCTGCCCTTCACCCTCGGGCACGAGAACAGCGGCTGGGTGCACGAGGTCGGCACCGCGGTCGAGAACGTCGGCGTCGGCGACCCCGTCATCTGCTATCCCCAGCAGAGCTGCGGGAGCTGCGCCGCCTGCCGCATCGGCGACGACATGCGCTGCGCGCGCGGCCTCGACTTCACCGGGCTCAACCGCGACGGCGGCTTCGCCGAGCTCCTGCGGACGACCGACCGCGGCGTCCTCCCGCTCGGTCCCGCCCTCGACCCGGTCGCGGTCGCCCCGCACGCCGACGCCGGGCTGACCGTCATGCACGTCGTCCGCAAGGCGATCCCGCTGCTCGGGGCCGGGACGCGGGTCGTCGTGCAGGGCATCGGCGGGCTCGGGCACATCGCCGTCCAGTGCCTGCGTGCCTACACGCCCGCGGAGGTGGTGGCCGTCGATCCGGACCCGGAGGCGCTGAAGCTCGCGAGCGACTGCGGGGCGCACCACGTCGTGGGCGAGCAGCCGGTGGAGGAGGTGCAGCGCCTCACCGGCGGCGCGGGCGCGGAAGCGGTGCTCGACTTCGTCGGCGAGGGCGACGCCGTCGGCACGGCGCTCGCCATGGTGCGCCCCAGCGGAACGTACTTCGCCGTCGGCTACGGAGGCACCCTCACCGTCCCGACGCTGCACCTCGTGTTGCCGGAGATCAGCGTCGTGGGCAACGCGGTCGGCACGCACGACGACCTGCGCGAACTGATGGCCCTGGCGGCGAGCGGGGACGTCGAGGTGCGGACCCGCACGTACCCGTTGGAGGCGTTCGCCGACGCCCTCGACGACCTCGAGCACGGCCGCACCCACGGCCGTGCGGTCCTGGTGCCCTGAGAGAGGAGACGAACCATGACGCACGTCCTGCCCCTGACCGTGGTGCGACCCGGTGAGGGACCCCGCGGGGACCTCGGCCCGATCGGGGTCGACTTCAAGCTGGGCGGCCGCCACAGCGGTGGTGCGCTCGCGATCGTCGAGCACCCGTTCCCGGTGGGCGCCCTCGTGCCGCCCCACCGGCACACGCGGGAGGACGAGTACTCGATCGTCGTCGACGGCGAGATCGGGTTCCGTTCCGAGGATCGTGAGGTCGTCCTCGGCGCCGGCGGCTACATCGTGAAGCCTCGCGGCGAGCTCCACACGATGTGGAACGCCGGGGACCGTGACGCCCGGATGATCGAGGTCATCTCGCCGGCCGGGTTCGAGGGATTCTTCGTCGAGCTGTCGGAGCTCCTGGCCGACGGTCCGCCCTCGCCCGACGCGATGATCGACCTCGCCGGACGCTACGGCGTGGAGTTCGGGCAGCCCGAGTGGCTCCCGGACGTCATCGCGCGGTACGGGCTGACGCCACCCGCGTGAGGGGCCGGCACCCGGCCCGGCGCCGAGGGGACGTCGGGGCGGGGAGCCGGTGGGGGACCTCTCCAGATCGATCTCGCGGGAGTGTCACCAGAGCGGTCGGGCGATCGGTGGCGAGGGCGGCGGCCCGGTTACTGGCTGGTATCGCTCGCCAGGCGAGCGATACCAGACAGTAGTCCCCGGGTCGGCGACCTCGGCACGGCCGAGATCACGGGCGCCTCGTCCACCGCGAGCGCGTGCCTGCGGTGCGACGAGCGCGGCTCAGGAGACCGCCTCGGGCGCCGTCGGCGACCCGGCGACCTCCCGCTCGCGCAGCACCGTCTTCTGCACCTTGCCCGTGGCGTTGCGCGGCAGGGCGTCGACGATCGCGAGGCGGCGGGGGCGCTTGTAGCGGGCGAGCTGGGTGCGGCAGTGCTCGTCGAGGGCCTCGAGGGTCGGGGGATCGGCCGGGTCCGTCGGCACGACCACCGCGAGCGGGGTCTCGCCCCAGCGGTCGTCGGGGACGCCGATGAGCGCAACGTCGGCGACCTGGGCATGGCCGGCCAGCACGTTCTCGACCTCGGCGCAGTAGATGTTCTCGCCGCCCGAGATGATCATGTCCTTCTTGCGGTCGACGACGTAGTAGTACCCGTCGGGGTCCTGCCGCACGAGGTCGCCGGAGTGGAACCACCCGCCGCGGAACGCCTCGGCGGTCTCCTCGGGCTTGTTCCAGTAGCCCGACATCACCAGCGGCCCGCGATAGACGATCTCCCCGACCTCGCCGGGCGCGACGTCCTCCATCGCGTCGTCGACGACGCGGACCTCGACGTTGATCATCGGTGTGCCGACGGAGCCGATCTTGCGGACGGCGTCCTCGCCGCGCAGCGTCGTGGTGACGGGGCTGCACTCGGTCTGGCCGAACGAGGTGACGATCTCGGCGTCCGGGAACGTCGCGATCATGGTGCGCAACAGCGTCGTCGACGCGGGTGCCGCACCCCACGAGCACTTGCGCAGCGCGGAGAGGTCGCGCTCGGCCACGTCGGGCCGGGCGCAGATCGCCGCCCACTGGGCCGGGACGAAGAAGCACCCCGTGACGCGCTCGCGCTCGAGGATCGCGAGCGTCGCGTCGGGGTCGAAGCCGCCCGAGGTCGGGATGACCGTGGTGCCGCCCGCGAACAGCGCCGGCAGGAAGCCGGCGACGCCGGCGATGTGGAACAGCGGCGTGCCCGACAGCCACACGCCCGGCCCGCCGGGCCCGCCGAGGTGCATGGTCGACGAGAACGCGTGCAGGTAGAGGTTCCGGTGGGTCAGCATCGCGCCCTTCGGGGCGCCCGTGGTCCCCGACGTGTACATGATGAACGCGGTGGTGTCGTCGGCGGTCGCGAGCTCGCGGTAGGTCGGGTCCGCGGCGTCGAGGACGTCCTCGAGGTCGCCCCCGATGGTGATCACACGGCGCAGACCGGGAACGTCGGGCCGGGCCTCGCGCACGACGTCGGCCGTGGCGGTGTCGGCGACGACCACGACGGCGCCGGAGTCGTTCAGCGTGTACGCGACCTCCCCGGCGACGAGCCGGAAGTTGACCGGGACGCAGATCGCGCCCGCCCGCAGGACCGCGATGTACGACTCCAGCAGCGCGACCCCGTTGAGGCCGATCACCGCGACCCGGTCGCCGGGTACGACGCCGTCGGCGGCGAGGGTGTTGGCGAGCCGGGTGATCCGGTCGTCGGCCTGCGCATAGGTGCGCCGGACGCCGTCGGCGGCGTCCACGAACGCGACCGCGTCCGGGGTGACCCGCGACCAGCGGGCCAGGATGTCGCTCAGGGTCATGCCCCGGCCGGTGATCGAGCCCGTCGTCGTCATCGCGTCAGCCCCTGCCCGGTCGCCGATCGCCCCCAGTGCCTCGGCCATCCTCTCCGTTCGCCCGCGGACGTGTCACCCTGTCGCCCGAACGTCGCCGTCGGAGCCTGCGAGTGGGTGCCTGCCATGACCGATCAGACCGTCGAGCACTACGAGCGCGTTGCCGGCAGCTACAACGAGCACTGGACCTACGACCCGGACTACGTGCGTCGGTTCGCCGCGGCCATGGCCGACGCGCTGCGGCTGACCAGTTCCGACGCCATCGCCGACGTCGGGTGCGGGACCGGCCTCTACACGCGCCGGCTCTGCGAGTACGTCG
Source organism: Actinomycetospora sp. C-140 (assembly GCF_054796175.1). Taxonomy (NCBI): domain Bacteria; kingdom Bacillati; phylum Actinomycetota; class Actinomycetes; order Pseudonocardiales; family Pseudonocardiaceae; genus Actinomycetospora; species Actinomycetospora sp. C-140. The sequence continues at coordinate 113,948 of NZ_JBTWNF010000010.1, forward strand.
AGCCGGCCCGCCCGGTGCTCTGCGTCGACCCCGTGCCGGCGATGCTCGACCAGCTCCCGGCCTCGCCGCGCCTGCGGCCGCTGGTCGGGCGGGCCGAGGACCTCGCGTCGGGGGAGGTCCCGCTGCCGGACGGCACCCCGCTCGACGCGGTCATCCTCAAGGAGTCGATCCACCACGTCGCGGACCGCGGGGCGACCCTGGCCGGCCTCGGCGGGCTGCTCTCACGCCACGGCCGGCTGCTGATCGTGATGCTCCCGCAGAGCATCCACCACCCGCTGTTCCGCGCGGCGCACGAGCGGTTCGAGCAGCTCCAGCCGGCCCCTGACGCGATCGCCGAGGAGGTCGGGGCCGTCGGCCTGCGCGCGTCGGTGAGCTACCGGACCTTCCACGCCGCGATCGACCGGGACCGCTACGTGCGGATGCTCGAGTCCCGGTACATGTCGGTGCTCTCCGAGTTCTCCGACGACGAGCTGCGCGAGGGCATCGAGCAGTTCCGCCACGCGTACCGCAACGACCCGGTGCTGCGGTTCGAGGACCAGTTCGCCTTCGTGACGGGGTGGGTCCGGCCGGGCTGAGCCCCTACCGTGGGTCGGTGATCCGGACGGCGGAAGTGCTGGCGGCGCTGTCGCTGACCACGGATCTGGCCTCGGGCGTGCCCGTCGAGAAGGGCCTGCGCACGTGTGTGCTCGCGACGGCCTTCGCCGGCGGGCTGGACATGTCCCTCGAGGACCGCGCGACCGTCTTCCGGGCCGCCCTGCTGCGCTCCATCGGCTGTACGGCGTTCGCCCCGGAGAACGCGGCGTACTTCGTGGACGACACCGCGTTCCAGGCGGCGCTCAAGCGTCTCGACCCCGGGGATCCGAGCGTGTTCGCCGCCCAGCTCGCCCGGTTCGGGAACTGGGTGCCGGCTCGCCAGGGCGAGCTCGCGGCGACGTTCGGTCGGATCGCGGCCACCGTCGGGCCGCTGGCCGCGCGCACCGGTTGCGAGGTGAGCCGGGCGCTCGGTGGCGGACTCGGCATGCCGCCGGCGGTGCTCGACGCGCTCGACGACGTCTACGAGCGGTGGGACGGGCTCGGCATCCCGACCGGTCGCCGCGGCGACGAGCTGAGCCGACCGGCACGGGTCGTGCACGTCGCCGAGCAGGCGGTGTTCGTGCACGCCGAGACCGGCGACGCGGCGGCCGTGGCCGCGGAGGTGACGCGTCGCGCCGGCGGGCACCTCGACCCGGCCCTGGCCGCGGCGTTCGCCCGCGACGCCGAGGCGTTGCTGGCGGCCCTCGACGTCCCGGATCTCCTCGCGGCCGTCCTGGCCGCCGAGCCCGGGCCCGGCGCGCGGGTGGGCGCCGAGGGCCTCGAGTCCTTGTGCCGCGCCCTCGCCGTGGTCGCCGACCTCAAGGGCACCCATCTCGTCGGGCACTCCCCGCACGTGGCGGCCGTGGCCGACCGGGCCGCCGCGGCGGCCGGCCTCGACGACGGCGCCCGCGCCGCGTTGCGTGCTGCGGCCCTGCTGCACGACCTCGGGCGCACGGCCGTGCCGAGCTCGGTGTGGGACCGCACCGGTTCCCTGAGCGCTCACGACCAGGAGCGGGTCCGGCTGCACAGCTACTGGACCGAGCGCGTGCTGCGCCGCTGTCCGGGCCTCGAGACCTACGCCGAGACCGCCGCGGGCCACCACGAGCGCTGCGACGGCAGCGGCTACCACCGCGGCGTCCCGGCCGGCGACCTCCCACGGGCGGCGCGCCTGCTCGCCGCCGCCGACGTGTTCGCCGCCTGCCGCGAGCCCCGGCCGCACCGGCCCGCGATGGCCGACGACGCCGCCCGGCGCGTGCTGGCCGACGAGGTCGCGGCGGGCCGGCTCGACGCCGACGCGGTCGGGGCCGTCGTCGACGGTGCCGGACTGGCGCCGCTGCCCCGGGCCTGGCCGTGCGGGCTCACCGACCGCGAGGTCGACGTTCTTCGACGCGCGGCGCGGGGGCTGTCGAACCGGGCGATCGCGACCGACCTCGGCGTCTCCGAGCGCACCGTCGGCCACCACCTCGCCCACGTCTACGACAAGACCGGGCGCCGCACCCGCGCCGGCGCCGCCGTGTTCGCCGTCGAGCACGGGCTGCTGCCCGCATAGGTCGTTCGACCGATGTGCCGATGGGGCGCGGGCGCGACCGTGACGTCCATGACCAGCACCGACACGTCAGCCACCTCCGCCACCCCCACCACCACGAACGCGGCCACCGTCGCGGGGATCTACACGGCCTTCGGTCGCGGTGACGTCCCCGCGATCCTCGCGACGCTGGCCGACGACGTCGCCTGGGACGTCTGGCCGCGCAACTTCGGCCAGGAGTCCGGCGTGGAGCACCTCCGGGCCCGTCGCGGGCCCGCCGACGTCGCCGGGTTCTTCGGCACCATCGGCACCTGGACCGTCCGGTCCTTCGAGGTCCGGGACGTCATCGGGACCGGCGACCAGGTCGTCGCGCAGATCGTCGCCGACTTCGACCTGCCCGGCGGCGGCCGGCTCCACGACGACGAGCTCCACCTCTGGACCTTCGACGACCGGGGCCGCGTGCGCGCCTTCCGTCACTACTGCGACACCGCCGCGCACCTCGCGGCGCAGAACGGCGAGGACACGTCGCCCTGAGGGCACCGTCGGGGGAACGACAGCGCGCGTTCGGCGGCTCGTGGCCCGGTCGAGGTCGCGTCACCATCCGGTCATGCCGCCGGAGGCGCCACCACTGCGCATGATGCGGCTGCTCTACGGCTCGGTGACCGCGCAGCTCGTGTCCGTCGTCGCCGAGCTGGGCGTCGCCGACCTGTGCGCGCACGGTCCGCGCGAGGTCGGTGACCTCGCCGCCGCGGCGGGTGTCGACCCCGGCGCGCTCCACCGCGTCCTGCGCGCGCTGGCGTCCGCCGGGGTGTTCACCGAGGTGGCGCCGCGCTGCTTCGGGCTCACCGACCTGGCGGGGACGCTGCGCACCGACGTCCCCGGGTCGATGCGCGACCACGCCCGCAACTGGGGGTCGCCGGAGTACCGACGGACGTTCGGCGACCTCGGGTACTCGTTGCGCACCGGGAAGCCGTCGTTCGACGCCCACCACGGCACCGACTGGTGGACCTACCTCGCGACGTATCCGGACCGGGCTGCGGGCTTCGATCGCGCGATGGGCAGCCGTGCCCGTCATCTGGTCGCCGCCGCCCTCGACGCGGTCGACCTGGCCGGGGTCCGTCGGCTCGTCGACGTGGGCGGCGGGCGGGGCGAGCTCGTCGCCGCGGTCCTGGCCCGCCATCCCGGTATCCGGGCGGTCGTGCTCGACCGCCCGGAGGTCGTGGCCGGCGCCGCTGCGCTCGTCGGCGACCGGGCCGAGGTCGTCCCCGGTGACTTCTTCCGTGCTGTTCCTGCCGGCGCCGACTGCTACGTGCTCTCCAGCGTCCTGCACGACTGGGAGGACGACGACGCCGTCACGATCCTGCGTGTCGTGCGCGCGGCGATGGCGCCCGACGGCCAGGTGCTCGTCCTCGAGACGGTGCTCCCCGAGGGCGACGAGCCGCACGTCGGCAAGATGCTCGACGTCCTCATGCTCGCGCTCGTCGGCGGCCGGGAGCGCACCGAACGGGAGTACGCGGAGCTCCTCGCGCGCGCCGGGCTGCGCCTGGCGCGGACCGTCCCGACCGCGGCTCCGGTGAGCGTGCTCGTCGCCACGTGCCGTGAGCACTCGCCACGTCGGGCGTGAGGGATCCTCCATCCGCCGGTACCGCTCGCCGAGCGTGCGGGGAAACCGCCGGTGGCGGGCGGCCGAGCGTGCATGATGACGGCGCCACTGTCGTCAACCCCGGGTGTCACGGAGTGCGAGGAGTCCCTGAGCAGGGCCGACACCGCCGGACCGGGTCCGGTGGGCTGGTCCACCCTGCGCTGTTCTACGGCGACGACGCCGCGTACGTCGCGGGCACGGTCCCGTTCCTGCGCGAGGGGATCGCGGCGGGGAGCCCGGTGATGATGGCGGCCCCGCCGAGCCGGCTGGACCTCGTCCGCGACGGGCTCGGGCCGGACGCCGCCGACGTCGCCTTCCACGACATGACGGTCGCGGGCCGCAACCCCGGTCGGATCATCGCGAGCGTCCTGCGGGCCTTCGCCGACGAGCACGCCGACCAGGACGAGGTCCGGATCATCGGCGAGCCGATCTGGGCGGGACGCGGCCCGGACGAGTACGCGGCGGCCGTCCAGCACGAGGCGCTCATCAACGTCGCCCTGGCCGACCGCCCGGTCGCGGTCCTCTGCCCGTACGACACGAGCGCGCTCGACCCGACCTGGATCGCCGACGCGGCACGGACCCACCCCGTGGTGATCGAGAACGGCGCGACCGCGACGAGCGACCGCTACGCGGACCCGGCCGAGCTCGCCCAGTGGTTCAGCGGGCCCCTGGACGAGCCGGTGGAGCTCGGCGAGACGCTCGTCTTCGACGCCCCGACCGGGCCGCGGGTGGTGCGCACGGCCGTCGCCGAGCACGGACTGCGCGCCGGTCTCGACCGGGCCCGGACCGGCGACCTGGCGCTCGCGGCCTACGAGGTCGCGGTCAACACCGTCCTGCACACCGGGCGTCCCGGCCTGCTCGCGCTGTGGACGCGGGAGCGGACCGCCACCGGGGCCGCCGCCGTCGTCTGCGAGATCCAGGACAGCGGGTGGATCGCCGACCCGCTCGTGGGCCGGCGCGGTTGCGGACCCACCGACGGCCGGGGGTACGGGCTGCACCTGGCCCACCAGCTCTGCGACCTCGTCCGGGTGCACAGCGACCCGGACCTCGGGACGACGGTCCGCATGACGGTGGACCTGCCGCGCTGACGCGCGCTCCGGTAGGAACGACCCGTGAGCAGGATCAACGACGTCGGCGGGATGGTCGGGTTCCCGGCCATCGTCGAGGAGCCCGACGAGCCGCCGTTTCACGCCGACTGGGAGGCGCACGTCGTCGCCCTGAACGGGGCGATGCTGCGCCGCGGCGTCTACAACCTCGACGAGTTCCGCGACGCGATCGAGCGCATCCCGCCGCAGGACTACCTCGCGTCGACGTACTACGAGAAGTGGTTCCTCGCGATCACCACCCTGCTCGCCGAGAAGGGGATCGCGACGCCCGAGGAGCTCGCCGGTGCCTGACCGCTTCGTCGCGGGCGACCGCGTCCGCACCCGCATCGCCGACCCGCCCGGCCACACCCGGCTGCCGCGCTACGCGCGCGGGGCCCGCGGCGAGATCGTCGCCACGGCCGGGCACCACCCCCTCGCCGACGAGCGCGCCCGCGGGCTCGGGTCGGCGCCGCGGGCCGTCTACCACGTGCGGTTCCCGGCGAGCGAGCTGTTCGGCGACGGCGAGCACGCCGTCGTCGTCGAGCTCTGGGAGGACTACCTCGAACCCGACGGGAGCAGGTCATGAGCGGCGACCACGCGAGTAGTCCGGTCGCGGCGCAGGTGCGCCACGTCGAGGCGCTGCTCGAGGAGCGCGGGTGGCTCGCACCCGGCGAGGTCGACGAGCGCATCGACGCCTTCGCCGCCGGCGGCTCGCCGGCGCACGGTGCGGCGATCGTCGCCCGGGCCTGGGCCGACCCGGGCTACCGCGAGCGGCTGCTGGCCGACGGGACCGCCGCGATCGCCGAGCTCGGGTACTCCATGGGCGGCGCGCTGCAGGAGCAGAAGCTCACGGTGATGGCGAACGGCCCGGACGAGCACCACGTCGTCGTCTGCACGCTCTGCTCCTGCTACCCGATCGCGCTGCTCGGGCCGTCGCCGGGCTGGTACAAGAGCGAGGCCTACCGCTCGCGGGTGGTCCGCGACCCACGCGGTGTGCTGCGCGAGTTCGGTGTCGAGCTGCCCGCCGCGACCCGGATCACCGTGTGGGACGCGAGCGCGGAGTCGCGCTACCTCGTCCTGCCCCGTCGGCCGGACGGCACGGACGACCTCGGCGAGGCGGAGCTCGCCGGGCTCGTGACCCGCAAGGGGCTGATCGGTACCGCGCTGGTCTGAGGTCAGGGCGTCGGTCCCCGGGACGTGACCCTCGCCCGGAACGGCCCCGTGCGTCCGGTACTCCGTTAGCGTTGCTCAACGATGACGGAGCAGTCGGCGCTGAGGGTCGGGTCCGGCGCCGTCGCGATCACGACCGCGACGGTGCTGCCGGTGTTCCTGCTCGGGGCGCTGTCGGTGCAGATCGGCGACGAGCTCGGGTTCGACCCGGCGGCGCTGGGACTCGTGGTGTCCGCGTACTTCGGGGTGTCGGCGCTGGTGTCGCTGCCGGTCGGGAAGCTCGTCGAACGCCTCGGCTCACGCCGGACGAGCCGGATCGCGCTCGTCGGTGCGGCGATCGCCATGCTGCTCACCGCCTGGCTCGCCCGTAGCTACGCGGCCGTCGTGGCGATCGTCCTGCTCGGGGCCTGGACGAACGTCATGGGCCAGCTCAGCACGAACCTCACCCTCGCCCGCGCGATGCCGCCCGCGCGCCTCGGGCTGTCGTTCGGGGTCAAGCAGGCGTGCGTGCCCCTCGCGACGCTGCTCGCGGGCCTCGCCGTGCCCGCGGTGGGCCTGACGGTCGGCTGGCGCTGGGCCTACGTGATCGCGGCCGGCATCGCCCTGGCCGCCCTCGTCGCCGCGCCCCGCGGGGCGGGCCCGGAGGAGCGCTCGGGCGACCGCGCCGCCGACCGCGCGACCGGGGCCCTCGCGGTGATCGGCGCCGCGGCGGGGCTCGGCGCCGCGAGCTCGACCGGCCTGAGCATCTTCCTGGTGGCGTCGGCGGTCGACGGCGGCGTCGCGCCGGGCACCGCCGGCCTCGTGCTGACGCTCGGCAGCGTCGTCGCGGTGATCATGCGGATGGTGCACGGATGGCTCGCCGACCGTCGCGCGGGCGGGCACGTCGCCGTGGTCGCCGGCTGCTTGCTGCTCGGCGCGGCCGGGGTCGTGCTGCTCGCGGTGCCGGGGTCGGTCGCGCTGGTCGTGGGCACCGTTCTGGGGTTCGGGCTCGGATGGTCGTGGCCCGGCCTGCTGCAGTTCGCCGTGGTGCGCCTCAACCCGACCGCCCCGGCCGCCGCGACCGCGATCGTGCAGGTCGGGGTGTACGCGGGCGGGTGCCTCGGCCCCGTCGGCTTCGGCCTGCTCGCCACCGGGATGTCGTTCGCGACGGCGTGGGTCGTCGCGGCGGTCGCGATGCTCGTGGCCGGGGGAGGGGTCCTGGTCGGGCGGCAGATGCTCCTGCGGCACCCCGCTGCGGCAGCGAGCCGCGCCGTCCGTCGCGAGGTGCCGGCGTCGTCCTGAGGGGCGTCCGTCCGCGGTGGAGCGCGACCCGGGATCAGGGACGGGCGGTGCCGTGGATCCGGGCGGCGCGGCGGGCGTAGACCCGGGGAGCGAGGCGGGGCACGAGCGCGCGGACGGGCGCCGGGGCCTCGGCGAGCATCCCGGCGAGGACCTCCGGGTCGCCCTCGTAGGCGAACATCCCGAAGACGAGCAGCATCGCGCTCGCCGGCACCGCGGCGGCGCCGGCCTCGCCGACGGCGCGCCACTGCGCCTCGGTGAGGTGGGCGGCCGCGAGGGGGAGCAGGGTGCGCTCCTCGGTGTCGAGGTGCTCGGCGAGCAGCCGGTGCAGCTCCCGCAGCGCCGCCATCAGCGCGTCGCGGGCGTCGACGTCGGCCCGCTCGACCCACGCACGCCGGGCGTCGGCCACGCAGCCGAGCGCACGGTCGAGCCCCTCGTGCTGGGCCTCGGCCTCGGCGAGCAGGGCACCCGCGCGGGCCGGGGCCTGCGCGCGCAGCGGGGGCCAGAGGAGCTCGTCCTCCCCGGCGTGGTGGTGGTGCAGCAGGTCGCAGAGCAGGCCGAGGTGCCGGTCGACGCGGACGGCCGCCCGTCGGGCTCCCGCCGGGACCCGGGCGACGACGGCGGGCGCGAGACGGAACTCCCGGAGCAGGGCGGTGTGGACGACGACCATGTCGCGGACGTCCACGAGCGGACGCTCGGCGGGCACCCAGCGCGCCCGGGTGTGGTCCCACCAGCAGTGGTCGGTGTTGTCGGCGTGGTCGGTGTCGGCGATGTACGCAGCGTTGTCCATGGCCGAGAGCGTGCTAAGCCGAGCGGGGGGCCCACATCCCAAGAACCTGGGGATTGTCACGCTGGGTATTCCATCTCGGGCCGGCGACGCTCACGATGAGTGCATGGCTCCCCCGCAGCGCGCCCTGGCCGACCGGCTCGGGGCCGCGATGGACGCAGCGTCCGACCTGCCGGCGCTCGCCCAGGCGGTCTACCGGACGGTGGCCCGTCACGTCCCCTTCGACTTCGCGTGCTTCGCCGCCACCGACCCGGCCACCGGGCTGGTCACCTGGGCGTCCAAGACGCGGGACCTCGGCGTCGGCGACGAGGAGTGGGCCGCGCTCGAGTACGGGCCGCCGGACGTCAACTCGTTCGCCGAGATCGCCACCCGGCGGCCGCCGGTCGGCGTGCTCTCGCTGGACACCGACGGCCACCCCGAGCTCTGCCGGCGCCACCGCGAGTTCCTCTTCCCGCGCTTCGGCTTCACCGACGAGCTGCGGGTGGTGTTCCTGGGGCGTGGGGCCCCGTGGGCGGCGATGGCGCTCTCCCGGGGCCGGGACGAGCCGCCGTTCGCCCGCGCCGAGGCCGAGGCGCTCGGCGCGGTGGGCGAGCTCGTCGCCGAGGCGGTCCAGCGGCGGCTGTTCGCGCTCGGGTGTCCACCGGGCGGGCCGGGCGCCGACGCGGCGGGTCCGGCGGTGCTGATCGTCGACGGCGGGAACCGGGTCACGCACCTGACGCCGGCCGCCCGCGCGACGATCGACGAGCTCGGCGGCTGGGACCATGGCGCGCTGCCGGCCAACCTGCTCGCGGTCGTCGCCGCCACCCGGACCGGCGGCGAGCACACCGAGACGCGGGCGCAGGCCGGGTCCGGGCGGTGGCTGAGCCTGCGCGCCGCGGCGCTCGCCGGGCCGCCCGGGAGCAGCGACGTCGTCGTCACCGTCGAGCCGACCTCGCGCGCCGCACTCAGCAGGCTCGCCCTCGCCGCCCACGGCCTCACCGCCCGCGAGGAGGACGTCGCCCTCCTCGTGCTGCAGGGGGCGAGCACGCGGGCGATCGCCGCGACGCTGCACCTGTCACCGCACACCGTGCAGGACCACCTCAAGGTCGTCTTCACCAAGCTCGGCGTCGGCAGCCGCCGGGAGATGACGGCGCGGCTCGTGCTCGCCTGACGTCACCCGCCCTCGTGGGGCGCCAGGACGCGCGTGAGGGCGTCGCGCAGGGCGGCGAGCTCCTCGGGTCGCACGTGGTCGGCGAAGTGGCGGCGGATCGCCCCGAGGTAGACCGGTGCCGCGCGCCGCAGTGCCGCCCGGCCGTCGTCGGTCACCACGGCGAAGGAGGAGCGCCGGTCCTGTGGGTCGGGGTCGCGGCGGACGAGACCGTCGGCCGCCATGTCATCGACCAGCCGGCTGATCCGCGAGCGGGACAGGACGACCCGGGCGCCGAGCTCCTGCATCCGTAGCCGGCGCTCCGGCGCCGCGTTCAGCTCGAGCAGGATGTCGTACCAGCTCAGCGGCACCCCGGCGCCGCGCTCGACCTCGCGCCCGATCACCGGCACCAGCGCGGCGTGGGCGCGCAGGACCAGCGACCAGGCCTGCACACCGGGGTCGTCGGGGTCGGGGGACGGCCGCGGATCACTCTCGGTGGAAGCGCTCACCTCGGCAGCTTACTTGACGCGTGCGCACGCACATAGTTCTATTGCGTGCAGACGCACATAAAGCGTCGAGACACCGAGGAGGAGCCATGACCCACCTGCTGCACCTGTCCGCCAGCCCCCGCGGAGCCGCCAGCGAGTCGCTCGCCATCGCCGGGACGTTCGTCGACACCTACCGGGAGCGGCACCCCGAGGACACCGTCGACACGTGGGACCTGTGGGACGGCACGCTGCCGGCGTTCGGTCCGGCCGCGGTCGGGGCGAAGATGGCGGTGTTCGCCGGCGCGGACCCGCAGGGGGAGGAGGCCGCGGCCTGGCGCGCCGCGCGCGCGGCGTTCGACCGCTTCGACGCCGCCGATCGCCTCCTGTTCAGCGTCCCGATGTGGAACGGCGGCATCCCGTACGTCCTCAAGCAGCTCATCGACGTCGTCTCGCAGCCCGGCATGGTCTTCGGTGTCGATCCTGTCGAGGGCTACACCCACCTGCTCGCCGGCCGGGGCAAGCGGGCCGCCGTCGTCTACACGAGCGCCGTCTGGGGCCCGGCCCTCGGGCCCGAGTTCGGGACCGACTTCCAGTCGCTCTACCTCGAGGACTGGCTGACCTGGACCGGCATCACCGACATCAGCGAGGTCCGCTTCCACCCGACGCTGACCGGCGACGCCGCCGAGGTCCGCGTCAAGGCCCACGCCGTCGCCCGCGACGTCGCGGCGACCTTCTGAGGAGGCACCGATGTCCCTCACCGGAGCTCCCGCCCGCCACCAGACCCTCTGGCCCACCGTGGCCCACCGTCCGCACGTCCATCGGCGCCCGGCCCCGCCCGTTCACGCGACGACGGCGCGGGCCGCCGCGGTCCTCACCCCGCTCGGCGTCGCGCTCGCCCTCGCCAGCACGGTCGTCGACCCGCCGTCGCGCGAACCCGAGCCGCGCGGCATGTACGTCGCGTACGGCGCCGACCCGACCGCCGTCGACGCCGCGGCGACCTTGTTGCACCAGGGCGCTCTCCTGCTCGGCGTCGGGCTGCTCCTCGCGGGTCTCGCGCTCGTGAGTGGTCGCGGGCGCGTCCTCGCCGGCGTCGGCGGAGCGCTCGCCGCGCTCGGCTTCCTCGACCTCTCCGGGTCCGTTGCCGAGGACTGGTTCGACGCGCACCTGGCCGCGGTCCTCGGCCCGGACCGGGCGATGGTGCTGGGCCAGCAGGCCCTCGACGCGCCGGGGTACACGCTCGGCTGGATGCTGCCGATGCTGGTCGGCACCACCCTCGGGCCGTGGGTGCTCGCGATCGGCCTCGCCCGGTCCGGGCTGCTGGGGTGGTGGACGGTGGCGCTGCCGGTGCTCGCCACCGTCGCGTTTGCGGCGTCCGACGCGCTCGGCACGGCAGGCTTCCCGATCGTGCTCGCGGTCCACGGGGTCTTCGGCGTGATCCTCGCCCGAGCCCTCTGGCGGGCCCCCTGATCTGCCGTACAATGTACGGTGCGGACCACCACAGGAGGGCGCCGTGCGTCACGGCTTCGCGGACACCCGGTACGGCCAGGTGCACCACGTCGAGGCGGGCGCGGGGGAGCCGGTGCTGTTCCTGCACCAGACGCCGCGCTCGTGGGACGAGTACCGCGACGTCCTGCCCCTGGTCGGGCGCTCGGCCCGGGCGATCGCGATGGACACGCTCGGGTTCGGGATGTCCGCCCGTCCCGCGGAGACGTGGACCATCGAGCTCTTCGCCCGCGGTGTCGTCGATCTCTGCGACGCCCTGGGGCTCGACCGCGTGACGCTCGTCGGCCACCACACGGGCGCGGTGATCGCGACCGAGGTCGCCGCGAGCGTGCCGGACCGGGTCGCCGGGCTGGTGGTCTCGGGCATGCCGTTCGTCGACGCGGACCGGCGGGAGCGGGTGGCGAGCGGGCGGCCGCCGATCGACGCGGTCACCCGCCGCGACGACGGCGCGCACCTGCGCGCGCTGTGGGACAACCGCGCCCCGTACTACCCCGCCGACCGGCCGGACCTGCTGGAGCGGCTGGTGCGCGACGCCCTCGGCGTGATCGACCGTGTCGAGGAGGGCCACGAGGCGGTCAACCGTTACCGCATGGAGGACCGCATCGGCGCCGTCTCCGCACCCACCCTCGTGCTGTGCGGCGACCTCGACACGTTCTCGCTGCCCGACGTCGACGCGATCCTCGCCGCGATCCCCGGAGCGGTCGCGGAGACGCTGCCGGGCACGGGCGTGCCGACGGTCGACCACCGGCCCGAGCTGTTCGCGGACGCCGTCGTGCGCTTCCTCGGGCGCGTGCCGGCCGGCTGACGGTCAGGCGGCGCCGCGCCCGTGGTCGGGGCCCGGCGAGTCGTCCGCCGTCGCGACCTCGGAGCCCGACGCGGCCACGAGGACGGGCGCGTCGTCCAGGTCGGGCAGCTCCAGGGTGCGGCGGAGCTCGGCGAGCTGGGTGGTGACGCGGCGGCGGTGCTCGTCGAACGCGCTGGCCGCGGCCGACGCCGCGTCGAGCCGCGCCGCCGCCTCCTGCTCGACCGACCGCGCCCGGTCCTCCGCCGTCCGCCGCTGCTCGTCGGCGTCCGCGAGCGCCGCCGCGGACTCGGCGCGCCGGGCGGCGAGCGCGGCGGACAGGTCCTCCTCGAGGCGGCGGCGTCGCATGTCGGCGTCGTCGTCGCGGCGCCGGCGCTCGGCGGCCGCCTCGCCCTCGAGGCGCTCGATCTCGGCGCGTGTGCGCTCGAGGAGCTCCTGCTGCTCGGCCTCGGTCTCCTCGCGGCGGCGCCCGACCTCGTCGCGCAGCTGCTCGGCGTCGCGGCGCATCGTGCGCGCCTGCTGCTCGGCGCCGGCGACGATCGCCGCGGCCTCCTCGGCGGCGTCGGCCAGGCGGGCGCGGCTGCGGCGGTCGGCATCCTCGGTCGTCGCGGTGGCGCGGGCGACGGCCTCCGCGACGGTCGCCCGGGCGCGTCCGCGGGCCTCGTCGGTGATCGCCTTCGCCTCGGCCGCCGCGTGCACCCGGATCTGGCCGGCCTCCTCCTGGGCGAGGCGCAGCAGGTGGGTCAGCCGGGTGGAGAGGCCTTCCACCGACATGGGCGACGTCGCCATCCGGTCGACGTCCGTCTGCAGCGCCCGCACCTCCGCCCGGGCCTGCTCCTCGGCCCGCACCATCGCGTCGCGGTCGGTGGTCATGATCCGCAGGTCAGCCTGCGCGCGGTCGAGCGCCTCCTCGACCTGGGCGCGGTCGAAGCCCCGGCGCACGACGTCGAACCCGGAGCCCCACCAGGGGATGCGGCGCGTGCCGTCGTCCCCGGTCGGGGTGCTGGTGGTGTCGTTGGCTCCTTCTCCGCGGCCGTCCACGATCCCTCCCACGCTCCCGGCCTGATGTCGTGCCCGCCAGCCTTGTCCCCGGCGCTGACCAGGGGTAGAGCCGATCGGAGCCACGCCGGTCACGGTCGGGGCACGCTGATCGACAGTCGGGCCGGAAGGGGACATCGGTGCTGGTGCCCTGACGCCGCGCCCCGTCGCCCGTCCGGTGATCGAGGTGGCTTTTCTGACGTTGGACGTCAGCGTGGACGCCACGCTGACAACACCCCGTGCGTCGCGCAGGATCGCGGTCCATGACGACCCCTCCCGTGACGGTCGCGGTGGACGACGCCGGCCTCGCCGTGGTGACGATCGACCACCCGCCGCTGAACCTCTACGACATGGCGGTCCACGCCTCCCTGCGCGACGCGGTGGCCGAGCTGGAGCGCGCGCAGCCGCGGGCGGCGCTGATCCGGGCCGAGGGGAAGGTCGTCAGCGGCGGAGTCGACGTCAAGCAGATCTTCCACCCGATGGCGCAGGCCGGGGACGTCGAGGGCGGCACGGGCATGTTCGCCGAGCTGGTCGAGACCGGGCGGCGCCTGCACCACCTCCCCTTCCCGACGGTCTTCGCCGCGCACGGGCTGACCCTGACCTGGGCGTTCGAGGTGGCTCTCGCGTGCGACCTGATCGTGGCGACGCCGCGGGCGTCGTTCGGGCTGATCGAGGCGACGGTCGGGCTGACCCCCGCGATGGGCGGAACCCAGCGCCTCGCCGCCCGGGCCGGCATCGGGCGCGCCCGGTACTTCGTCATGACGGCGGGCCGGTTCGGCGCCGAGGAGATGGAGCGCTGGGGCGTCGTCGACCGTCTGATCCCCGAGGACGGTTTCGACGAGGCCGCGCGGGCTCTGGCGGCGTCGCTGGCGGCCGGCCCGACCCGGGCGCACGCCGCGACCAAGGAGATCCTGCGCGCGTTCGCCGAGGACGGGCTCGAGGCGGCGAACGAGGTGACCCCGCGCGCGGCCGGCGACCTGTTCGCCACCGCGGACCTGGCGGGCGCGATGACCTCGTTCGTCGAGGAGGGCCACGGGAAGGCGACCTTCCGCGGTGCGTGACCCGGTCACTCCTCGAGGCGCATCCGCCACGCGTCGGTGATCAGCTCACCGAGGCGCTCGACCTCCACCCGCGGCAGACGCAGGAGCACGAGCGGGAGCCGGTCGTAGGGCGGGGTGAGGAAGAACAGGTCGGGCTCGCCGAGCGCCAGGGCCTGCCGCTCGGCGTCGTCGCCGACGTAGAGGACCGCGACGTCGGTGCGCAGGACCCGCCGCCCGCTGCTGCGGTCGGGGTAGGACCAGACGAACCCGCGCCCGCGCACGCGGAAGTCGAAGCCGTCGGAGTCGATCTCCTCGACGCCGTCGAGACCGAGAGCGAGACGGCGGACGTCGTGCACGTCGGCCATGACCGTTTTCTCTCACGCGGTCGCGGCGCGTGCCAGGGTGGGTGCGTGCCCGCCGACGCCCGCGCCCTCCTGCCGGGGGCCATCGACCGGTTCACCGCCCGCGTCCACGCCGTCGGTACCGACCGGTGGGGAGCCCCGACGCCGTGCTCGGCGTGGAGCGTGCGCGACCTCGTCAACCACCTGTGCGCCGAGCACGCGTGGGCGCCGCACGAGCTGGCCGGCGAGTCGATGGAGGACGTCGGCGACCGCTACGACGGCGACCTGCTCGGCGACGACCCCGTGGGCGCCTGGGACAGGACGGCGGCCCGCTCCCGGCCGCGCTGGACCGCCACGGCCGAGCACGCCGCGCGGGTGCACACGATCTTCGGCTGGATCCCGGTCGAGGAGTACGCCGAACAGATGCTGCTCGACCTGACGGTGCACGAGTGGGACCTGGCGCGCGGCGCCGGGCTGGACGAGCGCGTGGACCCGGCCGGGGTCGAGCGCGCGCTGGCCTACCTGGACGGCACCCCGGTCATGCTCTCCGGCCCCGGCCTCTTCGCCGACCCGGTGGGCCCGCGCGGCACCGGGCCGCAGGACGTCCTGCTCGCGAGGGTGGGCCGCCGCTCGTGATCCCCCTCGCGCGGGCCGCGGGCCCCGTGCTGCGCGGCCGGGTCCTCTTCGCCGTGCCCACCCGGGCCCCGCGGTTCGCGCTGACGGTCGACGACGGCCCCGACCCCGTGACGACCCCGGCGCTGCTCGACGTCCTGGCGCGCCACGGCGCCCGCGCGACGTTCTTCGTCCTCGGCGAGCGGGTCGAGCGTCACCCGGACCTCGCGCGCCGGATCGTCGACGCGGGCCACGAGCTCGGGAACCACACCTGGCGCGACGAGCCGAGCTGGCAGCTCCCGGAGGCCGCGTTCCGCGCGAGCCTGCGCGCCACCCAGGAGACGCTCGCGGCCCACGGCCCGGTGTCGTGGTTCCGGCCGGGCTCCGGGTGGCCGAGCGCGCCGCACCTCGCGATCGCCGAGGAGGCGGGCCTGCGCTGTGCGCTCGGCAGCGCGGTGGCCGTCGCCGGTTCCGGGGCCGGGACGGCGGGCACGGCACCGTGGCTCGACGCGGTCGTCCGGCGGGGGTCGGTGCTCGTGCTGCACGAGGGTGCCGGACGCGCGGCCGTCGCGGCGACGGCCGAGGGCCTGCTGGCCCGCACCGCCCGCCGCGGCCTGACCGCGGTCACCCTGTCGGAGCTGGCCCGACCCTGACCCGCGGCGCCGGCCTCACACCGGCTGCGCGGCCTCCGGCGGCCCGGGGCTACGGGGCGCGGGCGGGATCCCGGGATCGGTGTCGGTCCCGTCGTCGGTCCCGGCGTCGGTGTCCTCCCCGGCGTCGGCCCCGGCCTTCGCGTCCCGGCGCTTCTGGCGCCGCGACTTCTTGTCCGGATGCGGGCTCGCCGCCCCGATCAGGGCGTCGACCCAGCGGGCCCGGGGGTCGCAGTCGACCAGGACGGCCTTGACCAGCAGCGTCGCGGGGATCGCCAGCAGGGCGCCGAGGCCGCCGAGGATCCAGGCCCAGAACAGCAGCGCCACGAACGTGATGGTCGTGGAGAGCCCGACGGCGTCGCCGGTGAAGTGTGGCTGGATGAGCGACTGCACGATCGCGTTGAGGATGCAGTAGACGATCAGCACCGCGAGCCCCAGCTGCCAGCCGCCGACGAGCAGCCCGAGCAGCGCGGGCGGGATCACGCCGATGATGAAGCCGATGTTGGGGATGAAGTTCGTGATGAACGAGAGCAGCCCCCACAGGATGACGAGCGGGATGCCCATGATCGCGAGAGCCACCGAGTCGAGCACCGCGACGATCAGGCCGAAGACGGCGGTCACGACGAGGTAGCGCCGGGTCCCCGACGCGAAGCTCAGCAGGGCGTCGACCATGTGCGGGCGGTCGGCGCCGATCGCCTCGAGGCGCCGGCTCGCGCCCCCGGCCTCGGCGATGAGGAAGAGCAGCAGCGCGAGGACGAACACGAGGCTCGTCAGGGCGCCGCTCAGCCCCGAGAGCACCCCCCCGACGGCGTTCAGGACCTGGCCCACGTTGACCGACGAGGCCGCCGCCCGGGCCTGGTTCGGATCGAAGCCGACCTTGGCGAGCGCGTTCGTGACCGAGTGGGTGAGCGCGTCGATCTGCTGGGAGTACTGCGGGATCAGGCCGACGAGGCGTCCCACCGACGCCACGAGCACCCCGACCAGCCCGATCACGATCCCGAAGATCACGATGACGAGGGCGAGCACGGTCGACCACGCGGGGAACCCGGCGCGGCGCATCCAGCCCTGCAGCGGGGCGACGGCGATCACGATCACCAGCGCGAGCAGGATCGGCGCCACCAGCCACGCCGCGGCCTGGAGGCCCGCGATGATCACGACGATCGCGGCCGCGCCGAGCAGCAGCATCAGGTCGCGGGGGATGCCCGCCGGCCCACCACCGGACGCGGACGTGTCCGCCGGTGGGTCGGTGCCGGCGTCGCGCGCCGAGGGGGGAGTCGACATGCCCCCGGACGGTAGGAACGCGGCCCGGTGTCCGGCTCACCCGCAGGGGGTGAGTGCTCCCGGACGCCCGCTGCCTAGCGTGGCCGGGGATGACCACGTCCCCGCCGAGCGCGCCCGCGGACGAGGCCCCGCCGCCCTGGCGCGACCGTCTGCGGGAGACGCGCACGCGCTACGAGAGCTCCCACGTCGGGCGGCTCCAGCGCCGGATCGTGGAGGTCCAGCTCACGAAGCAGGCGCTGATCCTGGCCGCGCTGGCGTTCATGCTCGTGGTGCCGGCGCTGGTGACGCTCGCCGCGGTGGTGCCGCTGGGGCGCCCGGGCGGCGCGCTCGAGGGGTTCGTCCAGCGCGCCGGGCTGACGCCCCAGGCCACCCACGACCTCCAGCAGCTCTTCCCCACGACCACCACGGTCTCGGGCGCCACGACGAGCATCGGGCTGGTCCTGACGGTGATCCTCACGGTGCGGTGGCCCCTCGCCCTCCAGCGCGGCTACGAGCTCGTGTGGGATCTGCCGCACCGGGGCGTGCGCTCGCTGTGGCGCCCGCTCGCCTGGCTCGGCGGGTTCCTCGTGTTCGCCGGGGTGCTGGCGGTCGTCGAGCCGGTGGTCGACCGGGACGCGCGGCTCGTGCTGGTGGTGGTCGTCGGGACACCGCTCGCGGTCGCGTGGGCGTGGTGGACCCAGCACCTCCTGCTCGCCGGGCGGGTCCCGTGGCCGCGCCTGCTGCCCGGCGCGATCCTCATCGGGATCGGTCTGGTCGGCCTGCGGCTCGCCGCGACGGTGGTGCTCTCGCCCGGGATCACCTCGCACTACCGGCAGTACGGACCACTCGGCATCGTCTTCGTGATCCTCTCCTGGTTCGTCTCCTTCGGCGTCGTGATGCTCGGCGGTGCCCTGGTGGGCCACTTCGTCGCCGTCGGCCGGCTCGGCGTCCCCGCCGAGGGGCCACCGGTCCCGCCGTCACCCGGCGGGGATGAGGCCCGTGCCGACCGGCGGGACGAGAGTCCGGGCGAGCCGACCGCACCGGCTCCCGGAATCTGAGGAGGACGACCGATGGCGACGTTGACGGCGTGGAAGTTCCCGACCCCGGAGGGCGCGGAGGAGGCCCTCACGACGCTCGAGCGCCTCCAGAAGGAGGAGCTCATCCGGGTGGAGGACGCGGCCGTCGTGACCTGGCCCGCCGACCGCAAGCGGCCGAAGACCCGCCAGCTGCACAACCTCGTCGGCGCCGGCGCCCTCGGCGGCAGCTTCTGGGGCATGCTCTTCGGCCTGATCTTCTTCGTGCCCCTGCTCGGCCTGGTCGTCGGGGCCGCGGCGGGCGCGGCGGCGGGCTCGATGAACGACGTCGGGATCGACGACGACTTCATCGACGACGTGCGCTCGAAGGTCACGCCGGGCACGTCGGCCCTCTTCGCCCTGACGTCGAACGCGGTGACCGACAAGGTGGCCGAGGCGTTCCGCGGCCATCACGGCGAGCTGCTGCACACGAACCTGTCGAGCGAGCAGGAGGCGCGGCTGCGCGAGGTCTTCGCCGAGAGCGACGCCGAGGACCCGGCGTCGGTCAAGGCCTGAGCACCACCGATCACCGCCCGCCGGTGGGGGAGCGCCCCCGCCGGCGGGCCGTCGTGCGTCGGGGTCGGTCCGCCGGTCACCCGTCGTCGGGGTCCCGGGTCTGCCGCAGCGAGACGAGCTCGAGGCCGAGCGACTGGATCCGGTCGAGCACCCCGTGGACGTCGTCGTCGTCCTGCGACCAGCCCGTGAGGACGGTCTCGGCCGGCACCTCCTCGACCGCGAGACCGGGGAAGGCGGCCCGGGCCCGGTCGGACAGGCGGCCGCTGACCCGGATCTCGAAGCGTCCCGCCACGGCCGTCTCCTCGCCGCCGGAGTGGCCCCGGCGGCCACCGTCCCCACCGATCGTCACGGCGGGCACCCCCGGGAGCCTCATCCCGGCCAGGTGAACGGCACCCCCGGAGACCGGCTCAGACCAACAGCCCGCGCTCCTGCGCCCGGGACACGGCGCCCCGGCGGGTGGAGACGCCGAGCTTCGCGTAGATCGACCGGATCTGGGTCTTGACGGTGTTCACCGAGACCACGAGCTCCTGCGCCATCGACGGCGCGTCGAGCAGGGACGGCAGCAGCGCGAGGACGATCAGCTCCCGTTCCGAGAGCGGGGGCGCCGCCTCGGTGGTGACCGCGGCGCAGGCCGCCGCCACGCGGGCGGTGAACGGCGGGCTCCCCGCCGGGGCCCGCTCGAGCAGGCGCGCCCGGGTCCGGGGCCCGGCGAGGGTGAACGGGCGGAGGAGGTCACCAGGGCGGGCCGCGTCGAGGGCCGCGTCGAGCGCCGTGTCGGCCCGGGTCGGGTCCCCGCCACGCAGCGCGGCCTCGGTCTCGACCAGACCGGCCTCGACGCGCACCGTGGCCGGCACGCGACGCTCCCGGGACAGGGCGAGCACCGCGGCGCGGGCCGCCTCCCACCGCCCGGTCGCCGCGTCCGACCACGCCGCCACCAGCTCGCCCTCGCTGCCCCCGCCCGCGCGGCGGGCCAGCCACGCCGCGACCTCGCCGGCCGCCCGCAGGTTGCCGAGCAGCAGCGCGTCCCGGTGCTCCAGCAGCGCGAGAGCCCGGGCGACGGGACGCGGGAGCGCCGCGTCCCCGAGCGCCGCGCGGGCCGCCCGGGCCTCGGCCACGCCCTCGCCCCGGCGGCCGAGGTCGCCGATCGCCGCGCCGTGCACGGCGTGCAGGGCGTAGCGGTCGCCGGCCGCGAGCGGGTCCGGGGCCGCGAGCGCTTCGGCGCACCGGTCGGCGGCGCGGTCGGGCGCGCCGCGGAGCAGGTCGGCCCAGGCCCGCAGGGCGACGGTCCGTGCGGTCCGGGCGGACGCCGCACCGGGGCTCCGCGGCACGCGACGGGCGGCGTCGAGCGCCGCGTCGGCGGCGGTCGTCGCGCCCGCGGGGTCGCCCTCGAGCACCGCCGCGAGCGCCAGCTCGGCGAACGCACCCATCGTGAGACCGGCGAAGCCGCCGGCGCGGGCCAGGGCGAGCGCCCGGTGCAGCTCCGCCCGGGCCTCGGCGGCGTCGCCCGGCGGGGCACCGGCGAGCAGCGCCGTGCCCTGGGCGAGGTGCAGCAGGCCGGCCACGGCCGGGTCGGTGGGCGCCGCGACCGCGAGCGCGGCGTCCACCGTGTCCGTCCTCCCCGCCAGGTCCGTCAGGTCCGTCGCGTCCGTCGTCGACAGGCCGAGCCCGGCCGCCGCGCCCGTGGCCACCGGGTCGAGCCCGGCCGCCGCCCCGAGCAGCTCGGCCGCCGCGGCCAGGGCCGCGGTCTCCGGGTCGGCGTCCGGCCCCGGGACCCGCTCGGCCCGCTCGGCCCGGGCCTGCCGCAGCGGTGCGGCCGCGGCGGCGACCTCGCCCGCCTCGAGGTGCGCGAGGGCGGCGATCAGCGGGAGGCGGGCGTCGTCGGTCGTCGGTGCGGCGTCGGGGGTCCCGGGACCCCCGAGACCGCCGGGACCGCCGAGACCACGCAGCGCCCGGCGCACGGCGGGCAGCTCGCCGTGCAGCAGGAGCGGGACGCCGACGCGGCCGAGCAGCTCGGCGGTGAGGTCGGGGTCGTCGGCCCGCTCGGCGTGGCGCAGAGCGTGCGCCGGCTCGCCGTGCTCGGCCCACCACTGTGCCGCGACGGCGTGCCGGTGACGGAAGCGGGCGGGCCGGCTGCGGGCGAGGTCCGCGGCGAGGTGCGAGCGCAGGAGGGCGTGCACGTGGTGCTCGCCGGTCTCGACCCGCTCGATCATGCCGAGCCCGTGGGCGATCTCCTCGAGCCTCCGGGCGATGTCGGCGTGGCCGCTCAGGGCGACCGCCAGCGGGTCCGGGAGCCGGCGGCAGACGCTGAGGTCGCCGAGCAGGTCGCGGTCGTCCGGGGGCAGGCCGTCCAGCATCTCGCCGCCGAGGTAGTCGGCGACCGAGCGCTCGTCGCCGGAGAACCGGGCGAGGAAGGCCCGGGTCCCCTCGGCGCCGCCGTCGCGGCGCAGCGCGAGCACGGCCAGCCGCAGCCCGGCGACCCAGCCCTCGGTGCGGCGGTGCAGCGTCGCGGCCTCCTCGGCGTCGAGGGTGACGCCGCAGGCCGCCGCGAGGGCGACGGCGTCGCCGGGCGAGAACCGGAGGCCGTCGGCGCGCAGCTCGCACAGCCCGCCCTCGACGCGGAGCCGGGGCAGGCCGACGGCGGGGTCGGAGCGCGCCGCGAGCACGAGGCGCACCCCGGCGGGACGGTGGCGCACCAGGCGGGCGAGCGCGCGGGTCCCCGTCGTCCGCGCGGCGAGGACGTGGACGTCGTCGAGGACGAGACGGATCGGGTCGGGCAGTGCCCCGAGCCCGTCGAGCAGGGCGTCCACGGTCTCGTCCGCCGCGGTGACCCTGCCGTCGAGACGGTGCAGCGGGCTGTCGGCGGGCACCGCTCCGGAGCCGAGGACCGCGGCGAGCACCGCCGACCAGAACCGGTCGGGGTCGGCGTCGTCCCGGTCGAGGCCCACCCAGGCCGTGGGTGTCGCGGCCGGGCCGTCGCCGTCCCGGGCCCACTCGGCCAGCAGGACGGTCTTCCCGCTGCCGGCGGGGGCGATCACCGCGACGAGCTGCCCGGCGTCGGCGGCCTCCAGGCGCCGCCACAGCGCCGGCCGGGGAACGCACCACGCGGGCAGCGACGGCACGGCCGTCCTGCTCGCGGGAATCCGGACCATCTCGCGACCTCCGCTCAGCGCCTCGCCCAGACACGGAGCGTGTCGCGCGGCCGGATGAGACGGCGTCCTACCGCGAGGATGAGGCGAACGGGGGAGGTCGCCCCGCGAGGTGGTGACTCAGAGCAGTCCCAGGAGGCGCGCACGGTGGACGGCCTCGCGACGGCCGGTCACGCCGAGCTTGCGGTACACGGCCCGGTGGTGGGTCTTCACGGTGTTCACCGAGACGTAGAGCTCGGCGGCGATCTCGGCGTTGGACAGGGTGCTCGCGAGGTAGCGCAGCATCGTGGCCTCGCGTCCCGTCAGGGGCTCGGCGGGGCCCGCGCGGCGGCCCCCCGGGTCCGGGGATGCGCCGGTGAGGCGTTCGAGGAGGTCGACCGCGAACGAGGCGGCCGCGCTGCCGCGGTCGACGCGCCGTCGCAGGACGTCGGTGACCGACGGCTCGGCGAGGAACGGCCGGCGCAGGCCGTGGGGGGCGGCGGCCAGCAGGGCGTCCTCGAGGAGGTCGGTCGCGCGCTCCGGGGCACCGGTCCGTGCGGCGGCGAGAGCGGCCACGACACCCGCGCCCGCGCGCAGCCGGGGCAGCGGGCTCGCCGTCGTCCCGCCGAGGAGACCGTCGATCCCGGCGGTCTCCGCGACGTCCCCGGCGCCGGCGAGGTGCAGGAGCAGCCGGGCCGCCGCGACGCGGCCCTCCGGCGTGCGGGGGGTGCCGAGACGTGCGGCGAGCGCGCGGGCCGCCTGCGGGTTGCCGCTGCGGGCGAGGAGATCGGCCTCGCCCAGCCTCCACCGCTCGACCAGGGGACGCGGCGGCACCCAGGACCCGGCGCGCGCGCCCGCGGCGCGGAGCACGGCGAGCGCCTCCTCCCGGTCGCCGGTGGCGTCGCGGAGGGCGGCGAGCGTCAGGGCGCGGGCCAGCAGCACGTGCGGCTCGGGCGCGAGCTCCTCGACGTCGGCGAGTCGCGCGAGCCAGCCGTCGGTGTCGTCGAGCTCGTCGCGGTCGACGGTCACCCGCGCCAGCGTCAGGTAGGCCGGGCCGACCTGCGGGGACCGCTCCCACCCGGCGTCGCCGGCCGTCGCGACCACGTCGTGGGACCGCTGCACGGCGGTGTCGAGGTCGCCCCGCTCGCAGGCGAGCAGGGCGAGGTGGGCGGCGGCGTTGACGCGGGGGAGCGTGGGCGGTCGCCCGGCCCCGGTCTCGTCCACGGTCGCCCGGAGATGCCGATCGGCGGCCTCGAGATCCCCGGTCCAGAGCTCCGCCGTGCCGAGGTTGTTCAGCACCACGGTGGGGACGATCGCCGCCTCGACCACGCCCCAGCCGTCGAGCAGACCGACGTCGAGGGGCACCGAGCGGTACGACCGGGCCGCCACGTCGAGATCGCCGTCGGCGCGGGCGTGAGCCCCCTCGACGAGACCGTGGTAGACCGCGAGCCGCCGACGGCGGGTGTCGTCGAGCGCGGTCGCCGCGCGGCGGGCGGCCGCGACGAGCTCCCGGACACGGGTCGTGTCGCCGCCGGCCACGCGGGCGCCGGCGAGCGCCGTCGCGAGCTCGGGGCGGCCGTGCAGCACGGGGTCGGGGACGCCGTCGAGGATGCGGGCGACCTCGTCGGCGGACCCGCGCAGCACGAGGGGGACCACGTGCGCGCCGGCCACCTCGGCGGCGAGCGACCACAGCTCCCCGCGGACCGCCGAGCGCAGCGCCTCCAGCGGCATCCCCTCGCGGCGGAACCACTCCGCCGCCCGGCGGTCGCGGTCGCGCCGGGCCCGGCGGGGGCCCGGGCGGGCCCGCAGGAGGTCGAGCACCAGGCGGTGCAGGCGGTACCACCGGCCGGGGTGGTCGAGGGCCTGGACGAACAGGTGCGAAGCGGAGAGCTCGGCCAGCCGCTCCTCGCCGTCACCGCGCCCGGTCAGCGCGTCGGCGAGATCGGCGCACACGAGGTCGACGACGCTGATGCACTCGAGGAAGGCGACGAGGTCGGGCGGCTGGCGGCCGAGGACCTCCTCCAGCAGGTAGCCCGACACGCTGTGGGCGTCGCCGGAGAAGGCCGCGACCGCGGCGTCGACGTCCGGCCGGGTCGCCAGGTCCAGGGCGGCCAGACGCATCCCGGCGGCCCAGCCGCCGGTGCGGGCGACCATCTCGCGGACGTGCCCGGCCTCGGCCGGCACGCCGAGCTGGGCGAACAGGGCGGCGGCCTCGTCGTCCCGGAACGCGAGGTCGTCGGGCCGGACCTCCGCGAGCAGGCCCGCGAGCCGCAGCCGGGTGACGGGCCAGGGCGGATCCCGGCGGGTGGTGGCGACGAGCGCCAGGGCGGGTACGGGGCGCTCCGCGAGACCCCGGAGGCCGTCGTGGACCGCGGCGGAGGACACCTCGTGGAGGTCGTCGAGCACGAGGACCACCGGCCGCTCCGCCTGCCACAGCGCGTGGGCGAAGACGCCGGGCAGCTCCTCGGGAGCGGTGCCGCGGCCGCCGAGCCGGCGCAGGGCCGCCGCGGTCGCCGGGCCGGCGCGGGGGCCGACCGCCCGCGCGAGCGCGGCCCAGAAGGTCGCGGGGTCGTCATGGGCGGGGCCCAGCGTCACCCAGGCCGCCTCGCGCCCGCCGGCTCCCGCGGCGAGCCACGAGCCGACGAGCAGCGTCTTGCCCCATCCCGCCGGGCCGACGACGAGGGTGACCGCCGCCTCGGCGGCGGCGTGGTCGAGCAGCGCGTGCAGGCGCGGCCTGCCGACGACGTGCGTGGCGACCGGGGCGGCGTGCTCCGGGTCGCTGCGCCGCGCGAGGGGATCCGGGCCGTCGGGGCGGGGCGGGGTCGTCGGGGTCGTCGGGGTCGTCGGGGTCGTCGGCGCCGCCCAGGGTCCCTC
Source organism: Actinomycetospora sp. C-140 (assembly GCF_054796175.1). Classification (NCBI taxonomy): domain Bacteria; kingdom Bacillati; phylum Actinomycetota; class Actinomycetes; order Pseudonocardiales; family Pseudonocardiaceae; genus Actinomycetospora; species Actinomycetospora sp. C-140. The sequence goes on from NZ_JBTWNF010000010.1 coordinate 138,456, forward strand.
GATCACCGGGCCGTGGGGCTCGGCGGGGGAGGTCACCACGGTGCCACCTCCCCGCCACCGCCGGGCCCGCCCGACCCCGCCCCGGCGACCGGCCGGTCGCCCCGGTCCGGCCCGACCGCGGCCCGGTCGTCGCGGTAGGTCCGGCCGGCCCTGGCGAAGGCCGCGGCGGCCGCGACCCCGAGCCCGGAGACGAGGGCGAGCGTGGTGCCGAGTCCGAGGGCGTCGGCGAGGGCGCCGGTGAGCACCGGGCCGACCGCGAGACCCAGCAGGTTCTGGGCCACCACCAGCACCGAGACCGCGGTGGCGCGGACGCCCGGGTGCGTCACGTCGACCACCGCGGCGGCCGCCGGCCCGACCGCCGCCGTCACCGCCGCCGACCCGAGCACGACGAGCACGAGCTGGCCGGGGCCGGCCGGCACCACGGCGAACGCCGGCACGAGCAGGGCGCTCGCCGCGAGCCCCGCGAGGAGGGGGGTGCGCAGCCGGGCGTGCGGGTCGCGCCGCGCCGACCGGTCGGCGAGCAGGCCCGCGACCACCGTGCCGACGACCCCGGCGAGCATCACCACCGCCGCGAGGCCGCCCGCGGACGCCGGGGCCAGCCGGAGCTCGCGCTCGAGCAGGGTCGGCAGCCAGGTGTAGAGCGACGAGGCGATCACGAGCAGGAGCGCCATGCCCGCGACCGTCGCGACGACGGTCCGCGTGCGCAGCACGCCGGCCACGGCCCGGGGCCCGCGCGCGACGGCGGGCACGGTCGGGTAGTCGCGCACCCGCAGCACGGCGAGGGCGAGCAGCAGGCCGGGCACGGCCAGGATCCCGACGGCCCAGCGCCAGCCCCACTGCGCGGCGACCGCGCTGCCGAGCGCCATCCCCACCACCGTGCCGAGGGGACCCGCGGCCTGGAACGCGCCCAGCACGGCGGCGCGGCGGCGCGCCGGGAAGAGGGTCGCGAGCAGGGCGCCGCCCGCGGGGCCGTACCCCGCCTCGCCGGCCCCGACCCCGATCCGCGCGGCGAACAGCGCGGCGGGGGACGCCGCGAGCCCCGACGCCGCCGACGCCGCGCTCCACACCGTGCCCATGACCGCGATGGCGCGCACCCGGCTCCACCGGTCGACGAGGGCGGCGACCGGCAGCGCGCCCACGGCGACGGTCAGGGTGACCACGGACACGAGCGCGCCGAGGACCGTGTCGTCGAGGCCCCACTCCTGGCGCAGGTAGGGGAAGGCGGCCACGAGGACCTGGCGGTCGGCGAAGTCGAGCAGCATGAGACCGCAGAGCAGGACGAGGACCACGCGGGGCGGGCCCGCGCCCTCGGTCACGGTCGTCCCGGGCGAGCCGGGTGGGCCGGTCATCCCAGGAGGCCCTGCTCGTGGGCGACCAGGACGGCGTCACGACGGGTCGTGACGCCGAGCTTGCCGTACAGGGCCCGGACGTGGGTCTTGATGGTGTTGATCGAGACGTCGAGGTCGCCGGCGATCTCGTCGAGACTCTCGAGCGAGGGCAGGCGGGCGAGGACGTCGTGCTCCCGCCCGCTGAGCGCGATGCCGGCCGTCGACGTGGCGCCCGCGGCGAGGGCCCGGGCGACGAAGCCCGCCCGGGCCGCGCCGGCCGCGAGCTCGTCGACCAGCAGCGCGCGGACCGCCGGGTCCGCGTACGCGAACGGGCGCAGGGCGTCGAGCGGCTCGGCGAGGTCCACGGCGCGCCGCGCCGCGGTCCGGGCGCCGGGGCGGTCCTCCCGCGCGAGGCGCCCACGGCTCTCGACCAGCCAGGCCTCGACCTCGAGCGCGTCAGGCGTGGATCGCGTCCGCCGCGCCAGCAGGGGGGCCACGGCCCGGCGGGCGGCGGCGTGGTCGGCGGCGGCCGCCGCGCCCCACGCGCGTACCACCGCGGCGGCCGGGCTGCGCGGCGCGCGACCGGCGAGCCACGCGGCGACCGCCATCGCCGCCGTCGGGTGGCCGAGGGCGAGGGCGGCGCGGTGCTCGAGGAGCGCCGCGACCTCCGCGAGCGCCGTCGGGACGGGCGCGTCGCCCAGCTCGGCCCGCGCGGCCTGGAGCTCGAGGAGACCGGGCGTCCGGTCGCCGAGGTCGAACGCCGCCCCGCCCCGGGCGACGCGGACGGCGAACCGGACCGCGGGGATCGCGGCGACGCCGCCGTCGTCCGCGCCGAGCGCCGCGTCGGCCGAGGAGCGCGCCCGCACGGGGTCGCCGCGCAGCAGCGCGGCGTGGGCGTCGACGGCGCGGGCCGGCGCCGTCCAGGGCGCGACGGCCGGCCCGTCCGCGTCGGGCGCCGCGAGCACCCGGTGGGCGGTCTCCCGGGCCCGTAGGACGTCGCCGGCCGCCCACAGGGCGACGGCGAGCAGCCCGCGGCCGCGGTGCGCCAGCACGTCGAGACCCTGCCGGTGCGCCAGCGCGAGGCCGGCCCCGAGCTCGGCGCGGGCCCGTCCCGGGTCGTCGGCGAGCAGCGCGGCCGCGCCGCGTCCGACCCGCACCGTCGCGGCGAGCGCCGGGTCGGCCGGGACGCCCTCGGCCGCCGGCACCGGCAGCCGGCGTCCCAGCATCCGCTCGGTCGCGGCTCGGAAGGCGACCGCGGCGGCCGTGTCGGGGGCCGCCGGGCGCGCCCGGCGGGCCCGGCCCAGGGCGGCGCGGACGCCGGCGGGGTCGCCGCGGGCGAGCCGGACGTGGACGGCGACGGTCGCGAGGCGCAGGTCCGGGCACCCCTCGGGCCCGGCCGCGGCGAGCGCGGCGGCGAGCGGCTCGTGCTCGCCGCGTCCCGCGAGCCACGGGCCCCAGCGGCCGACGAGCCCGGCGACGACCGCGGGGTCGCCCGACGCGGCGGCGTGGTGGATCGCCCGCACGGGGTCGCCGTGCTCGGACCACCAGCCCGCCGCGGTGGCCTCGAGCCCGGCCGCGACCGCCGGGCCGCGCCGGCCCAGGTCGGCCACCAGGTACGAGCGCAGGAGCTCGGGCAGCAGGTACGGGTCGCCGCGGGCGCCGGTGCCCGCGACGAGGCCGGTGTCGCGGGCGAGCTCGTCGAGCAGCTGGGCGGCGTCCTCGCGTCCGGCGAGCGCCGCCGCGAGACCGGCCGGGACCCGCCCCGCCACGCTGATGCGCCGCAGCACCTCGACGTGCGGCGCCGCGAGCCCGCCGAGCACCTCGTCGACGAGGTAGTCGGCGACCGGGCGCTCGTCGCCGGAGAAGGACGCGAGGAAGCGGTCGGGGTCCGGGTGGCCGCGCAGGGACAGCGCGGCCAGGCGCAGTCCGGCCACCCAGCCGCCGGTCCGCTCGTGCAGCACGGCGACCTGCGCCGGGTCGAGCGCCAGCCCGCAGGCCGACACGAGCGCCGCGGTCTCGTCGGGCGAGAACTGCAGGTGGGCGGCGCGCAGCTCGGTGACCCGCTCCTCGAGACGCAGGCGGGGCAACGGCAACGCCGGGTCCCGGCGGCCGGCGAGCACGAGCCGCAGCCCCGGGCGCGCGTCGCGCACGAGCATCTCCAGCCCGCGCCGCGAGAGCGGGTCGGTGACGTGCTGGACGTCGTCGAGCACGAGCCGCACCGGGGCCGGCAGGCCGGCGAGCGCCTCGGCCAGCTCGCCGAGGAACTCCGGGGCCACGGTCGACCGGGAGACCACCAGCCGGTGCAGCCGGCTCGACGCGGGCACCGCCGGCAGCGCGGCCAGCGCGGCCAGCACGGCGCTCCACAACCGTCGCGGGTCGCTGTCCTCCGGCTCGAGACGCACCCAGGCGGTGCCCCGGCCGTGGTCGTCGCCGACCCACGAGGCGAGCAGCGAGGTCTTGCCGAAGCCCGGGGGCGCGGACACCAGGACGAGGTCACGGTCCGCGCCGCGGGCGAGGGCAGCCTCCAGGTCCCGGCGCCGGACGTGCCCGGCCGGGATCACCGGTGGACCGGTGCGCGACCGGCCGACCTGCGCCATGCGGCGTCCTCTCCGGGTCGTGACGCGCGCCGTCGCGCCGGTGCGGTGGTCGTCCGTTCGCCCGGGTGGTCGGCGCCACGGACGCTGGCCACGATCACGATAGGAACTGTCGGAGCGGCCGGGAAGCAGGCAACTCCCTGGTTCCCGGCGGCCTGCGGACGCAGGTCGGCGGACGTTCGGAGCAGTGCGCCACGGCCCGGAAACGCCTGGTCACGGGTGGTCCCGTTGTGCGCGATCAGCCTGGGGGACCGACGGCGTGACCGACGGCGTGATCGGCGGCGGGACTACTGCCGCGCCATCGCGACGCGCAGCCGTTCCTCGGGGTCGACGTGGTGGTCGTGGTCGTCCTTCCCGACGTCGAGCTGCACCCAGTGGATCCGTCCGGTGAAGCGGCTCGTCGGGCCCGTGTAGTCCGGGCTGACCGGCGTGCCCTCCTCGCGGCCGATGTCCGTCGTCTCGTCCGCCGAGAAGATCATCGGCTGGGTCATCTCCACCCGCCCGGCGCCGACGGCGGTGCCGTCGACCCACAGCGACACGTCGCCGCCCTTGGCCAGCCCCCCGCCGTCGTAGGCGAACTCGGTGCGGACCTGGTGCACCCCGCCCGGCACCGGTTCGTCGGCGCGCGTCGTGAAGATCCGGATGCCGAGGACGTTGTAGCAGAACGTCAGGCGGCCGTCGTGGAGGTACACCGACCACCCGCCGAACCGCCCGCCCTGCGCGATGACCACACCCTGCGCGCCGCCGGGCGGCACGTCGACCTCCGCCGTCACGGCGTACGACCGGTTCTTGACGTTGACCACGCTGTTCTCGGAGAGCCGCCCCATCCCCGGGAAGAAGAGCTGGGAGTCGCCCTGGATCAGGGTCGGACGGCCGGCGAGGGTCGGGTTGATCCGCTCGGAGAGGCGGTCGTCGAGGGGGAGCACGCCGTACTTGGTGGCCTCGATGAGCCAGAGCCGTCGGAGCCCGGCGAGCACCTCGGGCTTCTCCGCGGCGAGGTCACGGGCCTGGCTGTCGTCGCTGTGCCCGTCGTAGAGCTCCCAGACGTCCTCGTCGAACGGCGGCGGCCGGTGGCCGACCATGAGCCAGGGCGTGCGGTGCTTGGTCACCGCGCTCCAGCCACGGTGGTAGATGCCGCGGTTGCCGGCCATCTCGAAGTACTGCAGGTCGTGGCGCTCCGGGGCCTCGGGCTCGGTGAAGGTGTAGAGCATGCTGGTCCCCTCCATCGGGGACTGGAGCACGCCGTTGACGGTGGTCGGCTCGGGGATCCCGGCGGCCTCGAGGACGGTCGGCGCCAGGTCGATGACGTGGGTGAACTGCGAGCGCACCCCGCCGGGGCCCGCGGTACCCCGCGGCCAGTGCACCACCGTCCCGTTGCGGGTACCGCCCCAGTGGGACGCGACCTGCTTGGTCCACTGGAACGGTGTGCACATCGCGGAGGCCCAGCCGACCGCGTAGTGGTTGTAGGAGGTCGGCGAGCCGAGCTCGTCGCACTTGCTGCGCAGGAACTCCGGGGTCTCGAGGGCGGCCATCCCGTTGAAGTTGGCCATCTCGTTGAACGCGCCGTTGATCGTGCCCTCGGCGGAGGCCCCGTTGTCGCCGATCACGTAGAAGATCAGGGTGTCGTCGAGGATGCCCAGGTCCTCGAGGGTGTCGACGAGGCGGCCGACCTGGTGGTCGGTGTGCTCGAGGAACCCCGCGTAGACCTCCATCTGGCGCGCCAGCACCGGCTTGAGCTCGTCGGGCATGTCGTCCCACGCCGGGATCTCGGCGCACCGCGCGGTCAGCTCGGCCTCCGGCGGGATCACCCCCGCCGCCTTCTGGCGGGCGAACGTGCGCTCGCGCGCGACGTCCCACCCGTCGTCGAACTCGCCGCGGTAGCGGTCCGCCCACTCCCGCGGCACGTGGTGCGGGGCGTGGGTGGCGCCGGGGGCGAAGTACACGAAGAAGGGCCGCTGGGGCATGAGCGCCTTCTGCTGACGCATCCAGCTCGTGGCGTGGTCGGCGAGGTCCTCGGTGAGGTGATAGCCCTGCTCGGGGGTCGCCGGCGGCTCGACCGGCGTCGTGCCCTCGTAGAGCGACGGTTCCCACTGGTTGTTCTCGCCGCCGATGAACCCGTAGAACGCCTCGAAGCCCCCGCCGCCGGTCGGCCATCCGTCGAACGGGCCCATCGGCGAGGTCTGCCAGGCCGGGACCTCGTGACACTTGCCGAACTGCGCCGTCGAGTAGCCGTTGAGCTTCAGCGTCATCGCCAGCGGTGCCTTGGTGTTCGGCCGCAGCGAGGTGTAGCCCGGTGCCGCCGTCGCCGCCTCGGTGACGCTGCCCATGCCGACCGAGTGGTGGTTGCGGCCGGTCAGCAGCGCCTGGCGGGTGGGCGCGCAGAGGGCCGTGGTGTGGAAGCGGTTGTAGCGCAGACCCCGGGCCGCGAGCCGGTCCGCGGTGGGGGTGCGGCACGGGCCGCCGAACGTCGACGAGGCCCCGAACCCGACGTCGTCGAGCAGGACCACGACGACGTGGGGCGCGCCGGGCGGGGGGAGCAGCGGCTCGATCGGGGCGAAGGACGTGTCGGGGTCCTTGGCGTCGTAGGTCGTGAGTCCGGGAGCCGGCCGGTCCGGGATGGGCAGCATCGCGCGCGCGTGGCGGTCGGGCGTCATCCCCCGACCGTCGCCGGGCCGTTCCCGATCGGGATCACCCCGGCTGGATGAACGACGCCGTCCGGGGGTGCGGGCCACCCTCGGCGGGTGAGGTCCGGCCGTCCCGCGAGCCGCCAGGGTGGGGTGAGCCCGGGGAGGACGGATGACGGACCGGTTCTACGAGTTCCGCGTCGACGGGTGGCTGCCCGCCCACGCCCGTGACGCGTTCTGCGACATGGACGTGGACATGGACGTGGACGTGGACGTGGACATGGACGTGGACGACCGCGCCGAGGAGATGCGGCCCGGCGTGGTGCTGCGGGGAGCGGTGATGGACGACGCCCACCTGCACGGCATCCTCGAGCAGTTGCGCCTGTTCGGGCTGCGCGTCGTGACGGCGCGTCCGGTGCCCGCCCGTCCCGAGGGATGACGATCAGTCGCGACGGGGGCGCCGCAGGGGCCCCCGGTACCGCAGGACCAGCAGCGTCGTGAGCGTGGCGACGACCAGGGCCTGACCCGGGAGGGCCAGCCAGAGCAGCCCTATCACCAGCAGCGCCCCGACGACGCCCCCGACCCAGGCGATCACCAGCTGCCGGTGGGAATGGCCTTCCCGCAGGAGGCGGTCGAGGTCCGGGTCCGCCCGGGTGAGCGCCCGTTCGGTCTCCTCGAGGGCGTGGCGTTCGGCGTCGTCGAGCATCACGCCACCTCCAGCCCTTCGCCGACCTCGCGGAGCACCCGGTGGTCGTGGTCGCGGGCGAGCACGTGCCCGACCCCGACGGCGAGCGCCACCGGCCAGGCCACGACCTCGGCGGCGGCGAGCCCGCCGAGGACCACCACGAAGGCGAGCGTCCCGGTGGGCGGCCACCCGACCGGACCCAGCAGGGGCACGTCGACGTGCCACCCACGGCTCGGAGGGCGGATCGGTGTCGTCATCGCGACGGCTCCTCACGGGTCGGGGGTGTCGGGGATGTCAGGGGTGTCAGGGGTGGCGGGGTCGGGGGTACTGCGCCGGGACCGTCCGCGGCGGACCGCCTCGAGCGCCGAGTTGACGACCAGCCCGAGCACCAGGAGGTCGGCGACCATCTGGATGGTCACCAGGATGCGGGCCGTCGGGCTCACCGGAGCGATGTCGCCGAAGCCGACGGTCGCGAACACGGTCACGGTGAAGTACAGGCCGTCGACCCGGTCCAGGGACTCGCTGAACGTATCGGGCCGTGCCGCCGCGACCACCACGTACGTCGTCGCGAAGAGCAGTAGGAACAGCGGGATCGCGCTCGCGAAGGCCTCCACTGCCCGCAGGCCCGGGTAGCGGGCGCCCACGATCGCGCGGAGCTGCCAGACGATCATCGCGACCAGCGCGGCGAACCCCGCCAGGAAGAGGACCAGCGTGCCCGTGTCCTCCTGCGGGCGCAGGGGCGCCGCGAAGTACACGACGACGAGGAGCGCGACAGTGGCCAGCGACCGCGTGAGGACCAGCGTGATCCGGCGCCACGACGGCCCGTCGGCCTCCACGACCACCCCCGCACCCCGATGCCGCGATCAGGCGTCGGCGCCCTCGCCCCAGGTGACCATCAGCGCGTAGATCACGACGATGTCGAGCACGATCAGCACCAGCGACCAGAACGGGTACGCCGGCATGAAGGCCAGCTGCACCACGGTGTTGATCGCCAGCAGGGTGATCCCGACACCGCGCGCCCACCCCGGGGCGTTGCCGATGAGGGCCAGGCCGGTCGCCAGCACGAGGATGCCGATGAGCAGGTGGATCCAACCCCACGCCGTGAGGTCGAAGAGCAGGACCCCGGCGCCCGTGAGCGTCACGTAGGTCGGCGAGAACAGGGCGAAGAAGCCCTCGACCACGGCGAACGCGCCGATGATCGTCATCATGACGCCCGCGAAGCGGACCCATCCCATCCAGGCGGCTGAGCGCACCGGGGCGGCGGACACCCCGTTCTCGGTCCGGGGCATCGACGACCCCGTCATCGGCGACGGGATCTGCTGTTCGGTCATGGTCTCCTCCAGACACACGTCGGATCGCTGTGGCGGAACGGTGCTCTCTCGACCACGGCCGGACCTCACCCGCGACGGATGAGAGCGCCCGACCGGGCCGGGAGCCGCGGGTCTCGACGGTGGGCGCGCCCTCACCCGCGGCGGATGAGGCGCCCACCCCCCGGGCCGTCCGAGGCTGGGGACCCGGCCGCGGGGCGTGGCGGGGGAGAGGGAGGTCCGGATGGAGGTCACCGGGGCGGCGACCGCCCGGGTCGGGCGTGCCGCGGCCGCCGGCGCGCTGGGCACGAGCTGCCTGTCGACGTTCGTGGTCAACGCGAACACCTCGGCGGTCAGCATCCTGCTGCCGTCGATCAGCGCCGACCTCGGAGCCTCGATCGACCTGCTGCAGTGGGCGGTGACCGGCTACCTGCTGGTCGGCGCGGCCACGATCGTCACGTCGGGGGTCCTGGGCGACGTCTTCGGTCGCCGCCGCCTGTTCATCGCCGGCCTGGTGCTCTTCGTGGCCTCGTGCGTGCTCATCGCCCTCGCCCCCACCGGCGAGATGGTGGTCCTGGGCCGCGTCGTCCAGGGCGCCGCGGGGGCGGGGATCCTCGCGACCGGTCTGAGCCTGCTGTCGGTCGCCACCGAGGGGCCGGCGCGGATGCGGGCGGTGACGCTCTGGGGCGCGGCGTCGGCGGCGGGGGCCGCGGCCGGCCCGGTGCTGGGCGGCGTGCTCAACGAGGCGACGGGGTGGCAGGGGCTGTTCTGGCTCGACGCCGCCATCGCCGCGGTGTGCGTCCCGTGGGTGATCGCGACCGTGCCCGAGTCCCGGGACCCGGACCGCCCGCGGTCGGTGGACTACGCCGGCACGGTGCTGGTGGCCGCGATCCTCGCGCCCCTGGTCTTCGCCGTCACCGAGGGCGGCACGTGGGGCTGGGCCTCCGCGGCGACGATCGGGTGCTTCGCCGTCTCGGCCCTCGCGATCGTCGGCTTCGTCCTCGTCGAGCGCCGGGTCACGGCGCCCCTGGTGGACCTCGCCCTGCTGCGCAACCTGCTGCTCGTCGTGTCGACGATCGCGATCCTCATCGGCGCCGGCGCGATCGCCGGGATCTCGTTCCTGATCAGCCTGTACTTCCAGAGCCCGGCGGCGTTCGGCATGAGCAGCCTGCAGGCGGGTCTCGCGTGCCTACCGGTCGCCCTGGTGGTCGTCGTGGCGGCGCCCGCCGTGACCCCGTTGGCGCACCGGTTCGGCGGGCGCTCGGTGGTCGTGGCGGGCTTCCTCCTGCTGACCGGGGGCTTCGTCCTGCTGACGTTCGTCGGTGCCGGGTGGACCTACCTCATGTTCCTGCCCGGGCTGCTCGCGGTCGCCCTCGGCCTGAGCCTGTCGAACGGCCCCGCGTCGTCCGCCGCGACCGAGTCGGTGCCGGCGGCGCAGGTGGGTGCGGCGTCCGGGATCTCGAACATGGCCCGCTACGTCGGCGGTGCCGTCGTGACCGCCGTCGTCGCCGGGCTGTACACCTCGGTCGACGCGAACCAGACCGCCCAGGGTGCGTCCCCGTCGGACGCGCTCGCGACGGCGTTCTCGGCGTCCTGCCTCGCCCTGGTGGTGGTCAGTGCGCTCGGCATCCCGCTCGCGCGCCGGGCCGGGCGCCGGAAGAAGCCGACCGCGGTCGAGCTCGCCGCGGCCGCCGCGTCGATCAGCCACACGCTCCCGGTGCACGACGCGGTGCCGGTGCGCGCCTGAGCGTCAGCGCTCGTCGTCCACCAGGTGGATCGCGGCCTCCTCGGCGCTCGCGCCCGCCCCGTCGACGCCGACGTCGTCGGCGTAGAAGTCCTCGCCGTCCTCGCGCAGGACCAGCCGGCCGGAGCGCGCCTCGCCGACCTCGGAGTCCCAGAGCTCGCCGTCGGTGTCGCTCTCGTCGCCGAGGCCGTCGCCCTCGTCGTCGGCGTCGTCGTCGGGGACCTCGCGGCGCAGCCGGTCCGCGAGCGGCTCGCCCTCTTCCTCCTCCTCCTGCGTGGTGCCCCAGGCGTCGGTGCCCCACGGCCGCTCGTTGGGGGAGACGCCCTCGTCGAGCGGGTCGTCGAGGTCGCGGTCGTCGAGCGACTCGGCCTCGTCGAGCTGTTCGAGCGAGGTGTCGTCGACGGTGTCGGGGTCGTCGCCGCCGAGGGAGTCCGGGGTTTCGGGCGTGCTCACGAGGCACAGTCTGCCCCCCGCGAGAGCTGCTCAGGACCCCGGCGGTGTCCGGTAGCGGGCGGCGTAGCGCTCCGCGGCCGCGGCGTCACGGTCCGCGGTGCGCTCGGCCCGCGCGGCCGGACCGGTGCCCGGCGGGTAGCCGGCCTTGACCAGGCGGTGCTCGGCCGTCTCGTGCAGGTAGCTCATGGAGAAGATCAGGCCCATGATCGCTCCGCCCAGGGCGCACATCGTGCGCAGCCAGAGCGGGCCCGGGACGAAGACGATGATTGCGATGACGAACGGGGCGATCTGGACGACGGCCCGCAGGAGGTGGCGCAGCCACCACGTACGGCAGGTCGTGTCGTGCAGGACCCACGGCGCGCAGCGCGCGGGCAGCCCGCCGCCGTAGGCGTACCAGAGCCACTGCAGCGGGTTCGGTCGGCGCACGCGAGCCTCCTTGCTTGGTGCACCAATGGTTGGCATGCCAATAGTATGGGGCGGTACCGGCCGGGAGGGGACGTGGGATGGACGACACCGCGCTGGGAGAGGTCGACCCGCTGGCCCTGGAGAACCAGGTCTGCTTCGCCCTCGCGGTCGCCGCCCGCACGGTGATCTCGGTGTACCGCCCGCTGCTGGAGCCGATGAACCTGACCCACCCGCAGTACCTGGTCATGCTGGCGCTCTGGGGTGAGGCGCCGCTGTCGGTGACGGAGCTGAGCCGTCGCCTGGAGCTCGATCCCGGCACCCTCTCGCCGCTGCTCAAGCGCCTCGAGGCGGCCGGCTACCTCACCCGCGGGCGCTCGCCGGACGACGAGCGCACGCTGGCGGTGCGCCTGACGCCCGCCGGGGTCGCGCTGCGCGACCGGGCCGAGCGCATCCCGCCGGCGATCGTGGAGCGCCTGGACATGGGCCTCGACGAGCTGCGCGACCTGCACGGGTCGCTCACCGAGGTGATCGCCGCGGCCCGGCGGGCCCAGTCCCGTTCTTGACAACCTCCCGGTTGAACGCAACGCTACAACTCGTTGGTCCGAGAACAGTACTCCGGGAGGTCGGGTCGTGGCCGAGACGAAGGTGCTCCACACGGACGGTGCCGAGATCGTCTACGACGTGCACGGGCCGCTGCCGCCCGCCGACGGGCGCCCGGTGCTGCTGATGATCGGCCAGCCGATGGACGCCAGTGGCTTCCGCGCGCTCGCCCCGCGGTTCGCCGACCGCACCGTCGTGGCCTACGACCCCCGCGGCCTCGGGCGCAGCACCCGCTCCGACGGCCGGACGGACAACACGCCGCAGACCCAGGCCGAGGACCTGCACGCCCTGATCGCGGAGCTCGGCGCAGGCCCGGTCGAGGTGTTCGGCAGCAGCGGGGGCGCGGTCACCGGCCTCCAGCTCGTCGCCGCACATCCCGAGGACGTCGTGACGCTCGTGGCGCACGAGCCGCCGATCACCGGGGTCCTGCCGGACGCCGAGGCCGCCCACCGCGCGAGCCGGGGGTTCCGCGAGGCCTACCAGGCCAAGGGGTGGGGCCACGGCATGGCGGGCTTCATGGCGCTGGGCTCCTGGCCGGGCGAGTTCACCGACGCGTACTTCGCCCAGCCCGCGCCCGACCCCGCGATGTTCGGGATGCCGACCGAGGACGACGGCTCGCGGGACGACCCGCTGCTCTCGGACCGGTCGCTCGCCGTCACCGACTACGTCCTCGATGTCGACCGGCTGACCTCGGTGCCCACCCGCGTCGTGATCGCCGTGGGGGAGGAGACCGGCGACACCTACACCGCGCGGACGGCCCGGGCGACGGCCGCGGCGCTCGGCCGGGAGGCCGTCGTCTTCCCGAGCCACCACGGCGGCTTCCTCGACGGCGAGTTCGGCTGGCCGGGCAGGCCCGACGAGTTCGCCGTCACGCTCCGCGCGGTCCTCGACGGCGCCTGATCACGTCAGGAACGTCCCGCCGGCCTCGGTCGCCACGTCGAGGCCCAGGGCGGCGACGGGCGTGTCGGCGCCGGGCCGGGCGTGCCCGGCCGCGAGCCGGGTGGCGACGACGGCCGCCGCGCCGCTCGTGAACTCCGAGGCGTCGCCGAGACGCAGCCACTGCTCCCGCGCGGTGCCGTCGTCCCACCGCGCCGTCGCCCGGGCCCAGGAGTGGTCGCGGGGACGGTCCCGCGCCGGCAGCGAGACCTCCGCGAACCGCCGGCGGGCGACGCGGCGCAGCGGGCCGATCGACAGCACGGCGCCGGCGACGGGCAGGGCCACCCGGGCCGCGGGCGAGCTCGGGAGCTCGCTGGTCGCGGCGACGACGTCGGGCGCCCCGCTGGCGCGCCAGGCCGCGACGAGGTCGCCGAACGGGGCGCCCACCGTCGTCACGCGGTCGCCGTCGGGGAGTGCGACCTCGACCGCGTCCGCGCCGATCCGGGTGCGCACCAGGCGCCCGTCCCGGTAGCGACGCCCGCCGTCGGGCAGCGCGTCCACCAGCGACGCGGCCAGGGCCTCACCGACCCGCCCGCCGTCGCTCGCCAGGGACGGGACCGTGTCGGTCCGGACGGCCGCGGGCACCGGGTGGTCCCGGCACAACGCGACGACCGCGGCCTCGGCGGCGACGATGCCGAAGCCCGCGCCGGTGACGGCCGTGCGGCCGGCGGCGACCGCCTCGTCGTGGAGGTGCAGCACGCCGCCGGCGGACGCGACGTCGTTGGCGAGGTCGAGGTAGTGGGCGCCGGCGGCGAGGCAGGCCCGGGCGACGGTGACCGCGGTGGCGGCGAAGGGCCCGACGGTGTTCACGACGACGGCGGGGCGCTGCGTGCGGACCCGTTCGGCCATCGCGGCGACGTCCCCCGCGACCACCGAGCGGACCCCGCCGGTCCCGTCGCCGATCCCGGCGGCCACCTCGTGGAGGCGCTCGGCGTCCCGACCGACCAGCGCGACGGCCACACCACGTCCGGCGACCCGCGCCGCGATGGCCCGCCCGCTGCGCCCGGTGGCCCCGAGGATCCAGATCTCGTTCCCGCTCACGTCGGCCTCCCTGATGGCAGTGCCTGACATCAGGCTACGCCGTCGGCCCGTCTACCCGTCAGTCCTCCGCGAGCCGGCGCAGGAGGCGGCCCAGCTCGGTGCGGTCGGCGTCGTCGAGCCGGGCGAAGACGCGGTCGGCCTCGGCGGCCCGCGTCGCCCGCACGGCCTCGGCGAGCTCGGCACCGGTGGGCGTCGCCGTCACCTGCCGGGCGCGGCGGTCCGCCGGGTCGGGACGGCGCTCGACGAGACCGCGCTCCTCGAGGGCGTCGACGACCTCGGTCGCCGAACGGGGGGCGATGCGCAGGTGCTCGGCCAGCTCGCTCGGGCGCAGGGCGCCGTGGTGCAGCAGCACGTCGAGGGCCCGGAGCTGGGAGCGCGAGACCCCGTAGGGCGCGAGGGCCTCGCGCGACTGGTGGCGCAGCCGGCGCGCCACGATCCAGAAGGCGTCCGCCAGCGACCGCTCGTCGTCCGGCGCATCGTGCACGGGAACAGCCTAGCGGGACATACTGTTGTCACCTCATGATGAGGTAACCTCAGCAAGCTTTCCCACCCATACCTCCCGGAGGCGCCCCTTGCCCCGCCCCACCGAACCCTCACCCGAGACCCGCGCCCGCGAGGCCGAGGAGGCCCGCCGGGTCTCGCTGCGCCGCATCGCGCGCCTGTTCCGTCCCCACCGCGGCCCGCTCGCCGTCGTCGTCGCCGTCATCGCGGCGTCGTCCGTCGTCGGGCTGGCCTCGCCGTTCCTGCTGCGCGCCGTCATCGACGACGCGCTGCCCCACCGCGACGTGGGCCTGCTCGCGATGCTGGCCGCCGGCATGATCGGCGTCGCCGCGGTGACCTCCGTGCTCGGCGTCGTCCAGACCTGGATCTCGACCGGTGTCGGGCAGCGCGTCATGCACCGGCTGCGCACCGACGTCTTCGCCCACCTGCAGCGGCAGTCGCTGGGCTTCTTCACGCGCACCCGCACCGGCGAGGTGCAGTCGCGCATCACCAACGACATCGGCGGCATGCAGACCGTGGTCACCTCCACCGCCACCTCGATCGCCGCCAACCTCACCACCGTCGTCGCGACCGCCGTGGCCATGGCCGCCCTGTCCTGGCAGCTCTCGCTGATCACGCTCGTCGTGCTGCCGCCGGCCGTGCTGATCAGCCGCCGCGTCGCCCGCATGCGCCGTGAGCTGACCGCCGCGCGCCAGCGCGAGCTCGCCGACCTCAACGTCACCATCGAGGAGGGCCTGTCGGTCGACGCCGCCGCGCTGCACCGCACGCTCGGCACCGGTCCGGCCCTCGTCGAGCGCTTCACCGCGTCCTCGGTGCGCCTCACCGACCTCGAGATCCGCTCCCAGCTCGCCGGACGCTGGCGCATGGCCACGATGAGCGTGGTGTTCGCGGCGATCCCCGCGCTGATCTACCTCGGCGCCGGCCTGCCGTGGACCCTCGGCGAGCTCTCGATCGGCACGCTCGTCGCCTTCACCGCGCTGCAGGGCAGCATCTTCCGGCCGCTGTCCGGGCTGCTCGACGTCGGCGTTCAGGTCGCCAGCTCGCTGGCCCTGTTCTCACGGATCTTCGAGTACCAGGACCTGACCGTGGACGTCGACGACCCGGAGCACCCTGTCGAGCTCGGTGAGGTCCGGGGCGACGTCCGCATCGAAGGCGTGACGTTCACCCACCCCGGCGGCGACCGGCCCGCCCTCGACGACGTCGACCTGGCGATCCCGGCGGGCACGACGCTCGCGCTGGTGGGGGAGACGGGGTCGGGCAAGACGACGCTGGGCGCGCTCGTCGCCCGGCTCCACGACCCCGACGCCGGGCGGATCACGATCGACGGCGTCGACCTGCGCGACCTGCGGATGGCCGACCTCGCCCGCGTCGTCGGCGTCGTGAGCCAGGAGACCTACCTGCTGCACACCACCGTGCGCGAGAACCTGCGCGCGGCGAAGCCGGACGCGACCGACGCCGAGATCGAGGCGGCCGCCCGCGCCGCGCGCATCCACGACGTCGTCGCCGACCTGCCCGAGGGCTACGACACGATGGTCGGCGCGCGCGGCCACCGGTTCTCCGGCGGGGAGAAGCAGCGCATCGCGATCGCCCGCACGCTGCTGCGCGACCCGCGGGTGCTCGTCCTGGACGAGGCGACGAGCGCCCTGGACACGGAGACCGAGCGCGCGGTGCAGCTCGCGCTCGACGACCTCGCGCGGCACCGCACGACGCTGACGATCGCCCACCGCCTGTCGACCGTGCGCCACGCCGACCGGATCGCGGTGCTCGACCACGGCCGCGTCGTGGAGACCGGCACGCACGCCGAGCTGGTCGACCGCGAGGGCCGGTACGCGGCGCTCGCCGCCTGACCCCCTTGCCCCTGGCCACACGCTCGAACGCACGACGGCCCGCCCCGAACGGTGCGGGGCGGGCCGGGGATCGGGGGTGGCGCGGCGTCAGCGCAGGGAGCGCTCGATCCAGCGGGCGTCGACGCCGTTGCGGTGCTGCTCGATGCGGCGCAGGCGGGTGCGCGCCTGGTGGGTGAGGCCGTCGAGACGGTCGAGGATCTGGCGCAGCTCGGCGATCTCGGTGTCGAGGGCGTCGTCGACCTCGGACTCGGGGGATGTGCTGGCAGGCACGGGCGTTCTCTCCAACGGTGGAACGGGATCGATCCAGAAGGATCGCTCCCGATGTTACGCCTCGGTCAACGACCGTGGCGCAACGGCTCGCCGCACGTCGCCCGGTCCGGGGTCGGCGCTGGTCAGCGCCGGCCGATCCCGTGCACGAGCTGGTCGACGAGCGTGCGCGCGAAGGCCTCGGTGAGCGGCTGGTCGGGGATCAGCAGTCGGTGGTAGCAGGCGCCCCACAGCTGGTCGACCACCGCCTCGGCGTCGACGTCGGCCCGCAGCTCTCCGCGGTCGCGGGCCAGCGCGACCGCCGTGACGGCGAGCGCGCGCCGGGGGGCCGAGTAGTGCTCGCGATAGGCCGCGGCCAGCTCGGGGTCGGTCTGCGCGGAGCCGATCAGCTCGGCGATCACCCGTCCCGCCGCCGTCCGCGTCATCAGCCGCACGAAGGCGGTGACCTGTTCGGTGAGGTCCGCGGCGATGTCGCCCGTGTCGGGGAACGCGAGGGTGCTCTCGACCGTGCGGAAGTAGGCCTCGAGGGCCAGGGCGCCGCGGGACGGCCACCACTTGTGCAGCGTCGTCCGGCTCGCGCCGGAGACCGCCGAGACCCGCTCGAAGGTGAACCCGCCCATGCCCTCGGCGAGCAGCAGTTCGGCCGCCGCCGTGAGCACCTCGCCCCGGACCTCGTCCGCGGGACGGCGCCCGCGGCCCCGCCGCGCGCGCCGTTCCTCGGTCTCGGTCACCGCCTCACGCTAACGGCTGCGGGTGCAGGAGGTCGGCGAGCCCGACACGCCGGTAGAACTCGCTGCGGACGCGGTCGCCGACGGCGTTGACCACCTCGGCGCCGTCGTCGGCCGGGTCGACGTGCACCCGGAACGGGCGTCGGCCGGCGGGGGAGTCGACCACCCGGACGATCGCGCGGGCGACCTCGGCCGGGTCGGCGTCGGCGGGCGCGAGCTCGGCGAGCCGCGTCCCGATCTGGTCCACCAGCCCGCCGTAGCGCTCCTCGTAGGCGGCGCTCACGGCCTCGTCGGCCGCGTGCCCCGCGTGCGCGAAGTGGTGGGTGCCCGACGTGAACGACCCGGGCACGACGATCGACGTGTCGATCCCGAAGCGGGCGAGCTCCGCCGCGTAGCTGACCGCGAGCGCGTCCATCCCGGCCTTGGCCGCGAAGTACGGCGCGAGGTAGGGCGGCGTGCCCCCGCGGGTGCTCGTCGACCCGACCCACAGGACGAGCCCGTGCCCCTGGGCCCGCAGGTGCGGCAGGGCGGCGCGGTTGAGGCGCTGGGTGGACACGACGTTCGTGTCGTAGACGCTCGCGAGCTGCTCGGGGGTGAAGGCCTCGGTCGGGCCCAGCACCATGTGCCCGGCGTTGTGGACGACGACGTCGAGGCTCCCGGCCTCGGCCACGACCGCGGCGACCGCCGCGTCGACCGAGGCCTGGTCGGCGACGTCGAGCTCGACGGTGCGCAGGTCCGCGCCCTGCTCGGCGGCGAACGCGGCGGCGTCGGCGACGGCGGGTGCGTTGCGGCCCGCGGTGTCGCGGATGCCGGCGTAGACGGTGTGACCGTCCTGCGCCAGGGCGCGGGCGCTCAGGGCGCCGAAGCCGGAGGAGGCCCCGCTGATGACGATGATCATGATCTCTCCTCTCAGGCCAGCCCGCCGTTGGCGAACAGGGTCTGGCCGTTGACCCACCGGGCCGGCCCGGCGAGGAACGCGACGGCCTCGGCGATGTCCCCGGGCTGTCCGAGGCGCTCGAGCGGCGGTGCCGCGGCGAGCCCCGCGACCTGCTCTTCGCTCTTGCCGTCGAGGAACAGCGGCGTCGCCGTGGGTCCGGGGGCGACGGCGTTGACGGTGACGTCGCGGCCCCGCATCTCCCGGGCGAGCACCGGCACGAGCGCCTCGACCGCGCCCTTGCTGGCGACGTAGCCGCCGTACGTCGGGAAGGACAGCCGCGTCACCGACGTCGAGAACGCGACGATCGCCCCGCCGCGGCGGACCCGGCGGGCGGCCTGCTGCGCGACGACGACCGTGCCGCGGATGTTCGTCCGGTGCATGCGGTCGAGGTCGTCGAGGTCGAGCTCGGCGATCGGGGCCAGGGTCATGATCCCCGCGGTGTTGACGACGACGTCGAGCCCGCCGAACGCCTGCTCGACCGCGTCGAACGCGGCCGCCATCTCGTCGGGCTCGGCGACGTCGCCGCCGACGGCGATCGCCTGTCCGCCGGTGCCCTCGATCGCGGCGACGACCTCCTCGGCGCGCGCCTTGTTGCCCGCGTAGTGCACGCCGACCGCCATGCCGTCGGCCGCGAGGCGCTCGGCCACGGCGCGGCCGATGCCTCCGGAACCGCCGGTCACGAGGGCGACGCGGGTGCTGGTCTCGGTGCTGCTCATCGGTTCCTCCTACCCGTTGATGTGGACTAGCTGTTCATATAGAAGCACGAAAAGAACGCGCCGTCCATATCTTGGGGCGGGCTCACACCCGGCGGCTCACGCCTCCGCGATCGCTGCGATCACGGCGCGCCGGGCGACGCGGGCCAGGGCGGGCGTCCGGGTGCGGTGGTACGGGAGCGCGACGAGGCCGAACGCGACCGCCCACCCGCGGCCGCGCCGCCAGGACGCCTGGTCGACGCCGACCGCGTCGCGGAACGTCGCGCGGGCCTCGGGCGGCAGCACCGCCCAGGCCGGGAGGAGGTCGACGGCGGGATCACCGACACCGGCGCAGCCGAAGTCGATCACCGCGCTCAGCCGCCCTTCGCGGATGAGCAGGTTCCCGGGCAGGAGGTCGCCGTGCAGCCAGGACGGCGGGCCGTGGTGGACGGGGGCGTCCCGCGCGGCGTCCCAGACCCGGGCGGCGGCCGCGAGGTCGATCCCGGGCTCGGGGGCGGCACGCAGCGCGTCCAGGGCCGCGCGGACCTCGCCGTCGCGGTCGGCCAGCGGGACGCCCCGGCCGGAGGCCGCCGGGTCCGGGCCGCCGGCGGCGTCGACCCCGCGCAGCCCGCAGGCCACGGCCGCGAGGTCGCGGGCGAGTGCGTGAGGGTCGGCGACCGGCGCCCGGGTCGCGTCCTCGCCCGGCAGCCAGCGCAGCACCGACCACGGCCAGGGGTATCCGTGGCCGGGGCGCCCGTGGCCGACCGGCGCGGGGATCGGGACGGGCACGGCGGGGGCGAGGACCGGGAGCCACCGCTGCTCGACGGCCACCTGGGCGGCCGCGGAGGCCCGCACCGGGAAGCGGGCGACGAGGTCGTCGCCGAGCTGGTACACGACGTGGTCGGACCCGGCGTCGATCGGGTCCGGGTCGACCGCCAGGCCGGCCCACCCCGGGAACTGCTCGGCGACCAGGCGGCGGACGGTGGCCGGCGACGGCCGCGTCAGTCCGCGACCTCGAGCAGCGTCCCGCCGGTGAGGTCGACGAGCTCGGCGGCGGTGGTCGGGAACATCGAGTGCTCGTCGCCCGCGCCCGCCCACACCGTGCCGAAGGCGGTGAGCGCGACGTCCACGACGCACGGCAGCGGCGCGGGGTGCCCGACCGGTGCGACGCCGCCGACCCGCTGCCCCGTCGCGCGCTCCACGGTGTCGGGGTCCGCGCGCTTCACCCGGCGCTTGGCGACCCCCAGGTGCACCGCCACGCGGCCGGGGTCCACCCGGTGCGCGCCGGAGGCGAGCACGAGCACTACCCCGTCGCCGGCGGTGAAGACCAGGCTGTTGGCGATCGCCCCGACCTCGCAGCCGAGCTGCTCGGCAGCCGCGGCGGCCGAGGGGACGGGCGTCGTGAAGACCTCGATGTCCCGTGGCGCGCCGGCGGCCGCGAGGGCCCGCCGCACCGTCTCCCTCCCTGTGCTCACGGCGTCGCAGAGTAGGGCGCGGTCGCGCACCGTCGCGAGCCGATGGCGATCTCGCCCGCCCGTCCCATCCGGCTGCGCCCGCCGGGGGAGTGTCACGGCCCGGGCTCCTCGGCAACCCTGCTGGTCATGACCACGACGTCCCGACGTGCACCGTCGGGCTCACGGGCCCGCATCCGGGACCGGGGCCAGATCGACGCCCTCGTCCTCGCCGCGCTGGCCGACGGCCCGAAACGCCAGGACGAGGTGGCGCAGACCCTGCGCGGCCAGGTGGGGGACGCGCTCGACCTGCCGTACTCGCGGATCGTGCCGACCCTGCACCGCCTGCAGCGCAACCGGCTCGTCTCCCGCTCGACCCGCGACCCCCGCCGTTACCGCCTCACCGAGGTCGGCACACGCTCCCTGGCCGCCCGCCGGCGCGCGGCGGACGCCTTCGCGGCGTCGCTGCACCACCTCGCCGACGGCTCCTGAGAGCGGTCTCAGCGTCGAGGCGGACGGTGTCGGGGGTCGGGTCCATACTCGAACACGTGAGCGAATCGGTGAGTGCGGTCGAGCGGCAGGCGCTCGCTCGCGCCCGTGCCGACCTGCTCGCCCAGCGGCGTGGCTACTACCGCCGTCTCGAGGACATCGCCGCCCTCGACGAGCTGGGCACCGCGGTGTCCACCGGGTACCGCAGCACCGAGGCGTTGATCGCGGATCAGGACCACCTCGATCATGCCGACGCGAAGCGTCTGGTCGCCGAGGCCGCGGATCTGTGTGCCCGCTCCTCGATGTCGGGTGGGTTGCTCCCGGCGCGGTTGCCGGCCACCGCGGACGCGATGGCGGCGGGACTGATCGACCCGGCGCACGTGAAGATCATCCGGGACACGATGCGGCGCCTGTCGGGGCTGATGAACCCGCCGCCCCCCGACGAGTGGTCCGGGGTCGAGGAGACCCTGGCCGAGCAGGCTCGGCAGTTGCCGCCGCGCATGCTGCGGGTGCTGGCGCAGCGGTTCCTCGATCACTACGACCCCGACGGCGCCGCGCCGCCGGACGGCGAGGGCGCCGGCGACGAGGTGCGCTTCCTGCGCCGCAAGGACGGGTCGCTGGTCTTCAAGGGCCGGCTCGGGGACCCGCTGGACGCCGAAGCGGCCGTCGAGGTGTTCGGGGTGCTGGCCGCTCCGGCCGGATCGCAGGACGAACGCTCGCTCGCGTGCCGGCAGGCCGACGCGTTCAAGGACCTCGTGCAGGATGCCCGCGGGCCGCGCGGTCTCGCGACCGACGCCCGCCGGGAAGACGCCGCGGAAGGCCCCGGCGACCCCGGGCCCGACGATGCGATCGACCGCACGGCGAACGGGGCCGGGGACGAGGCTGGGGCCGGGGCCGGAGACGAGGCCGGAGACGAGGCCGGAGACGAGGCCGGAGGTGCGGCCGGGGGTGCGGCGCCGCTGGCGCTGATCCCCGCGCCGCGTCGCCCCGACGGCGCGGCGTCCCGGTGGACCGAGCGGCCCGCTGGGGCGTTGGTGACGGTCACGATCGACCACCGCTGGCTGTGCCGGACGTTGGGCGAGAGGGGCGGCTACGGCACGCTCGACTCCGGCGAGAACGTCGCCGCCGCCACCGTGCGCCGCTGGGCCTGCGACGCCGAGATCGTCCCGATGGTCCTCGGGTCGCGGTCCGAGCCCCTCGACGTCGGTCGCCGCCAGCGCACCGCACCGGACGCGATCCGCCGCGCGCTCAACCTGCGCGACGGCGGCTGCGCGTTCCCCGGCTGCACCCGACGCCCCCGGCGCTGTCAGGCGCACCACGTCCGCCACTGGCTCGACGACGGCGTGACCGCGCTGGACAACATGTGCCTGCTCTGCCGGTTCCATCACCAACTCGTCCACCACGGGCACTGGGCCGTGGCCATCGTCGACGGCCGGCCCTGGTTCACCCCGCCCGAGTGGCTCGACCCCGACCGAAGACCCCTGCTCGGCGGGCGACCCCGCGTCGCCGCCTGAAGCCGGAGGGGCGGTGCAGACTGGTCGCGTGTTCGCCGGACTGCACCACGTCCAGCTCGCCATGCCCGCCGGGCAGGAGGACGCCGCGCGCGGCTTCTACGCGGACGTCCTCGGCATGGTCGAGATCGCCAAGCCGCCGGTGCTCGCCGCGCGCGGCGGCGCGTGGTTCCGCTCCGGCGGGCTCGAGCTGCACCTCGGCGTCGAGGGCGACTTCCGCCCGGCGCGCAAGGCCCACCCGGGGATCCTCGTCGACGACCTGGACGACGTCGCCCGCCGTGTCGCCGCCACCGGACAGGACGTGACCCGGGACGGCGACTTCCCGGGCTTCCGCCGGTGCTACGCCCACGACCCGTTCGGCAACCGCCTCGAGTTCCTCGAACCCGCGTGAGCTCAGACCGGGGGACCGGCGGCCAGGTCCTCGGCCTCGGCGTCGACCTCGATGCCCAGCGGCCGCAGGGACGCCCACAGCAGGAACGCCGCCGCGACGACGACGAGGGCGACGCCCGTCCAGAGGTTGACGGCGAAGCCCGCGGCCTGGGCGTACTGCTCGGGCCCGTCGGTGAGCCCGACGATCACGAGCACGACGCCGTAGAGCCCGAGCAGGCCCCCGATCACGTAGCGCACGTCGAACAGGCGGGCCATTCGGCTCGTGACGGCGGGAGTGCTCTCCGCCGGAGTGCGATCAGCAGTCATGACGGCTCCCTCAGGCGAACAGGATGTTGAGCACGACGGTCAGGGCGAGCGCCAGGCCACCCAGCAGGATCGGGCGCCGCCACCAGACGGCCTCGCGCGGCTGCTTGATCGTCGGCACGACGCCGTCGGCGCCCGCGACGCCGTAGACGATCCCGGCGAGCCGCTCGCGGGCCGGTGCGCGGCCGAACAGCGACACCAGGACGGTGACGATCACGTCGACGAAGAACGCGGCGCCGGCCTGGTAGAAGGTCACCTCGATGTCCGACCCGAACGTCAGCACGCCGGCCTTGGACAGCACGAACACCGCGGTGCCGGCGACGACGCCCGAGAGCAGGCCCCAGAACCCGCCCCAGCCGGTGGTCCGCTTCCAGAACATGCCGAGGATGAACGTCGCGAAGATCGGCGCGTTGAAGATGCCGAACAGGGACTGCAGGTAGGTCATGATGTTGTTGAAGCCGGCCGCGAGGAACGCGGTGCCGACCGCGATGAGCACACCGCCCGCGGTGACCAGCCGGCCCATCCGCAGGTAGTAGGCGTCCGAGCGGCCCCGCGCGAGGTAGGGCTGCACGAGGTCGTAGGTCACGACGGTGTTCAGCGAGCTGACGTTGGCGGCGACGCCGGCCATGAACGAGGCGAACAGGCCGGTGACCGCGACGCCGAGCACGCCCTGCGGCAGCAGCTGGCCCATGAGCGCGGGGATCGCGTCGTTGTACTCGAGGCCGCCGGTGTCGTCGTTGCCGAAGTTGGGGATCGCGACGAGGGCGACGAGGCCCGGGATGATCGTCACGGCCGGGATGAAGATCTTCGGAAACGCGGCGATGAGCGGGGTGCGCTGCGAGGCCGACCGGTCCTTGGCCGACAGCGCGCGCTGGATCTCGGCGAAGTTCGTCGTCCAGTAACCGAAGGACAGGACGAAGCCCAGACCGAGGACGATGCCGATCCAGTTGGCGCCGATGGGGTTGGTGACGTCGCCGACGCCCGTCCCCGACCACGCGTGCAGGCCGTTCGGGCCGAGCGCGGACGCCTCGACCCGGCGTCCCAGCTCGCCGAAGCCGCCGACCGAGCGCACCGCGACGATCGCGAGGGGGATCAGGCCGGCCAGGATGATGAAGAACTGCAGCACCTCGCCGTAGATGGCGCTGCCGAGGCCGCCCGCACCGATGTAGATCAGCACGACGGCGGCGGAGGCGAGGATGCCGGCCCACAGCGGCCAGCCGAGCAGGGCCTGCAGCACGATCGCCAGCGCGTAGAGGTTCACCCCGGCGATCAGCACGCTGGCCACCGCGAACACCACGGCGTTGAGCACGTGCGTCTGGTTGTTGTAGCGCAGCTTGAGGAACTCGGGGACCGACCGGACCTTCGAGCGGTAGTAGAACGGCATCATCACGATGCCCAGGAAGACCATCGCCGGGATGGCGCCGATCCAGTAGTAGTGCACGGTCGCGACGCCGTACTGGGCGCCGTTGGCCGCCATCCCGATGATCTCGGTGGCGCCGAGGTTCGCGGCCACGAAGGCCAGGCCGGTCACCCAGGCGGGCAGCGAACGCCCCGCCAGCAGGAAGTCGGCGCTCGTGCCCACGGCGCGTCGGGCGACGACGCCGATGCCCAGCACGACCACGAAGTAGACCGCCAGCAGCGTGTAGTCCAGCCATCCCAAGTCGAGCCGCAGCATCGCGTCTCCTGTCGCAGAAGCGGGTCGTCACAGCGCGCCGTGAACGTTAACGTGATGGTTCACGAGACTGATACCGGTACGTTGCTTGCGTCAAGAGGGAGGCGTAGTTGGACGACCACGGAGCGTGCGACGTGCCGGACGGCGGGGCGGAGGACGAGGTGCCGGACGAGGTCGCCGAGGAGGTCGAGCAGCTCGCCGACGGCCGGACGATCCGCTTCTTCTCCTGGGTGCGGGACGACCGGTGAGCGAGCGCCGCTACGACCCGACGCACGGCGAGTGGGTCACCTTCGCGACACATCGCCAGGACCGGACGTACAAGCCGTCCGCGGCCGCGTGCCCTCTCTGCCCGACCACGCCCGGCCACGAGCCCACCGAGATCCCCCGCGAGCACTTCGACGTCGCGGTGTTCGACAACCGGTTCCCGTCGCTGTCGACCCACCCGCCCGAGCCGTCGGTCGCGGGCACCGACCTGGTCCCGGTGGAGCCCGCGTACGGGCACTGCGAGGTCGTGGTCTTCACCGACGACCACGACGCGACGCTCGCCTCGGTCGGCGTCGCCCGGGTGAGCCTGCTCGTCGAGACCTGGGCGCGTCGGGCCGCCGATCTCGGCGCCGACCCCGGCGTGCGCTACGTGCTGCCGTTCGAGAACAAGGGCGAGGCGGTCGGCGTGACGCTGCACCACCCGCACGGCCAGGTCTACGCGTACCCCGACGTGCCGCCGCGCCCCGCCCGGGAGCTGGCGGCGGGTCGGCGTCACCACGACCGCACCGGGCACTGCGTGTTCTGCGACGTCGTCGCCGCGGAGGCCGCCGGCCCCCGCGAGGTCGTGGCGGGCGAGCACTTCGTCGCCGGGGTGCCGCCGTGGGCGCGCTTCCCCTACGAGGTCGACATCTGGAGCCGGGAGCACGTCCCGTCGCTGCCCGAGCTGACCCCGGCGGCGCGGGCCGATCTCGGCCGGGTGCTCGCGACGGTGCTCGCGAGCTACGACGCCTGGTTCGGCTCCAGCACGTCGTACCTGCTGGGCGTCCACGCCGCGCCGACCGACGGCACCGACCGCGACGTCGCGCACCTGCACCTCGAGATCTGCCCGCCCCATCGCGGCGGGGGCAAGCTCAAGTACCTCGCCGGGTCGGAGACCTTCGGCGGCGCGTTCCTCACCGACGTCGCCCCCGAGGTCGCGGCCGCGCGGCTGCGCGAGGCGGCGGGGCGGGCGGTGGTGCCGGCGTGAGCGACCCCGTGCACGACCTCGCCCGGGACCTGGCGCAGACGTTCCGCGACGCGGTCGGCCACGACCCCGAGGGCGTCTTCTCGGCGCCGGGCCGGGTCAACCTCATCGGCGAGCACACCGACCACAACGAGGGCCACGTCCTTCCCTTCGCCATCGACCGCCGGTGCCGGGTCGCGGTGGGGCGCCGCGCCGACGACACCGTGACCGTCCGCTCCGCCCAGGAGCCCGGCGCGACCGTGACGACGACGCTCGGCGCGCTGGCGGACGCCCGCGGCTGGTCGGCGTACGCGCTGGGCACGGTGTGGGCGCTGCGGGAGGCGGGAGTGCCCGGCGACGGGGGCTGGGACCTCGTCGTCGCCGGTGACGTCCCGCTGGGCTCCGGGCTGTCGTCCTCCGCGGCGCTGGAGAGTGCGGTGGCCCTGGCCGTGTCCGAGCTGACCGGGGCCGGCCTCGACCGCCACACCCTCGCCCGCGCCGGACGCCGGGCCGAGAACGACGTCGTCGGCGCCCCGGTCGGGATCATGGACCAGGCCGCCTCGCTGCTGTGCCGCGACGGCGCCGCCCTGCTGCTCGACTGCCGCACGCTGGAGTCCGAGGACGTCGCACTCGGGCTCGACGAGGTCGGGCTCGCGACGCTGGTGGTCGACACCCGGGTGCGCCACGACCTCGCCGACGGCGGCTACGCCGACCGCCGGGCCGCCTGCGTCGCCGCGGCCGAGGCCCTCGGCGTCCCCGCGCTGCGGGACGCGACGCCGGCGATGCTCGACGCGCTCGAGGGCGACCTGCTCCAGCGCGCCCGGCACGTCGTCACCGAGGAGGCGCGGGTGCACCGGGTCGTCGACCTCCTGCGCGCCGGGCGCCCCGAGGCCGTGGGGCCGGAGCTCACGGCGTCGCACGCCTCGCTGCGCGACGACTTCGAGGTCTCGGTGCCTGCCCTCGACGCGGTGGTCGAGGCGGCGCTCGAGGACGGGGCGCTCGGCGCCCGGCTGGTGGGCGGTGGTTTCGGCGGCAGCGTCCTCGTGCTCGCGCCCGCGGCGGCCACCGACCGGCTGAGCGAGGCCGTGCGCCGTCGCGCCGCCGACGGCGGTCACCCCGAGCCCGTCGTCCGGGCGGTGCACCCCGCGGGCGGCGCACGTCGCGAACCGTGGGCGCCCGGACGACGGGACTAGGGTCACCGGCGGGGGAGGGCGGCGTGGACGAGGGAACGGCCATGGGCAACGGGGCGGGCGGAGCCGACGGGGCGAACGGGGCGACCAGGGACGACGTCACCGCCGGCGGGACGGTGCGGGTGACGATCGACGACGTCGCCCGGGCGGCGGGCGTCTCGCGCCAGACCGTGTCGCGCGCGATGAACGGCAAGGGCGAGATCAGCGCGGCCACCCGCCGCCGCGTGCTCGCGACGATCGAGGAGCTCGACTACCGGCCCAGCATGTTCGCCCG
Organism: Actinomycetospora sp. C-140; assembly: GCF_054796175.1. NCBI lineage: Bacteria > Bacillati > Actinomycetota > Actinomycetes > Pseudonocardiales > Pseudonocardiaceae > Actinomycetospora > Actinomycetospora sp. C-140. The sequence continues at coordinate 165,632 of NZ_JBTWNF010000010.1, forward strand.
CGGCATGCGCACCCAGCGGGCGGGGACGCTCGGGCTGATCCTCTCCGACATCGCGAACCCCTTCTTCCCGGCCGTCGCCCGCGGCGTGTTCGACGCCGCCGCGGCCCTCGGCTTCTCGGTGGTCGTGCACAACACCGACGCCCACGCCGGCCGGGAGTCGGCGGCGGCGCGCGAGATCCTCGAGCGGGGCGCCGAGGGCGTCATCGGCTTCTTCGAGGCCCTCGGGGACGAGGAGCTGGTCGGGCTGCACCGGCGCGTGCCGCTCGTGGTCGCCGACCGGCGGGCGCCGGCCCCGGCGGTCGCGAGCGTGTCGTCCGACTTCGCCACCGGCACCCGCCTGGCCGTCGAGCACCTCCAGGCCCGCGGCCACCGGCACCTCGGGATGCTCGACGGCGCCGTCGGCGTCGACCACGTGCGGCGCCACGCCTTCACCGCCGCCACGGCGCCCCGGACGCCCGTGGTCACCGCACCACCGACGATCACGGGCGGCGCGGCGGCCGCCGCCCAGCTGCTCGGCGAGCACCCGGAGGTCACCGGGCTCTTCGCGTTCAACGACCTCATGGCCGTCGGCGCGATCCGGGCCCTGCGCGAGCGGGGTCGGCGCGTGCCCGACGACTGCGCGGTGGTCGGCTACGACGACCTCACCCTCGCCGCCGACCTCGACCCGCCGCTGACCACGGTGCACACCGACAAGTACGAGCTGGGCCGCACGCTGGTGGAGGTGCTCGACGGTGTCGTACGTGCCCGGCGGGAGGCGCACGAGCCGGGAGGCGAGCACCGGCTCCTGCCCGCGGCGCTGGTGGTCCGTCGTTCGGGATGACCCGGGCCCGGGTAGCCGCCCGCCATGGCTGCCCCCTCCCGCGAGACCCGACCGACCCGCGTCACGATGACCGAGGGCGGGCCGTTCCTCGTGGAGGGACCCGTCGAACTGGAGCTGCCCGACGGGAGCACCGTGACCAGCGAGCGCCCGGTCGTGGCGCTGTGCGCCTGCCGGCGCACCAAGCGCTACCCGTTCTGCGACACCAGCCACCGGCGCAAGGTTCGTTCCGGCGGCACGCCGCGCAGCGGAGCTGCCGCGGAGGATCAGGCCGCCGACGCCACCGGGGCGAGCAGCGCCGACTCCCCGTCCGACCAGCAGCGCACCACGTAGTCGGCGAACCGGTCCTCGAGCAGCGTCGAGGCCTGGATGCCGAGGACGACGTCGGCGGCGAGCTCCGGCTCGTGCTCGAGGAGCCCGGCGATCAGCTCACGGCGCACCACCTGCTCGTGGACCGCGTCGGCCTCGACGTGCTCGGCGTAGAACGCGGTCGCCGCCGCGGGCAGGCCCAGGCGTTCGATCGCCGTCACGAGCCGCGCCGACCCGGGCGGTGACGTGATCTCGATGAGCGCGAACTGGCCCACCGACGCGCCGCGCCACCGGCGGTGCAGGCCGAACAGCGACATGATGTTGACCGTCGCGAGGAGCTCGGCCGGTGCCGCGTCGAGGTAGGCGCCGTAGCCGGTGTCGAGGCCGAGCTCGGCCATCATGTCGGCGTAGATCCGGGCATGGACACGGTCGGCCCGACCGGCCCCGAACTCGTCGTGCTCGACGGTCATCAGCGACGCCTTCGCCCGGCCGGACACGCCGTCGAGCCGCGGGATCACCCAGGCCTGCGGGTCGGCCTCCTTGAGGTGGTAGATCGAGCGCAGCGCGACGTACTCGTCGAGCTGCCGGCGCTCGCCGGCACGCGCGAGGTGCCACGAGGGCCCGGAGCCCTCGGTCGGCTCGACCAGCAGCGCGTCGATCGCGGCCTCGACGTCGTCCCCGCCCTCGACCTCGGCCCGCACGGCGTCGAGGAAGCGGTCCTCGAGGTGCCGCCGCACGCGGAGCAGGTCGGGATCCCACTCGAGGTCGTCGGCGACCCCGTCGAACGAGCGGTAGTGCAGCTCGTAGCAGCAGTACAGCGCGAGCTGCACGTCCGCGCCGAGGGGATCGCCCTCGAGGTGCGGCGGGAGGTCGTGGGCCGCACCTCGTCCACCGAGCACGTCGAGCACGGCGGCCGACACCGGGCCGCGGGGGCGGGGCAGGTCGGGCACGGAGGGCTCCTTCGGTGTCGCTGATCCGGGGTCACAGCCGTGTTCGGGTCACCGCGGTCTTCGGTGTCACAGCCGTCGGCCGGTGGGCGGCCGACCTGGTACCCGATCGGGTCGCCGCCGCAGCCGCTCCCCGCACGTGAGATCCGTGACGCGGTCCCGCGGGCTCCCGCGGCGGCGCAGGTGGGTAACGCCTGCCGCGGGTCGACGCCGAGGTCGAGTCCGCCGCTGCCGGTGCCTGCGACCCGACTCGTCACCACCGAGCCGAGGAGCCCCATGACCGCCGTCGCGCCCCAGCCCACGCCACACCCCCGGTCCGACATCCGTCCCCACCACATCCGTCCCCACCACCGCGTGTTCCGCGTGCCGGGGGTCTACCCCGTCCAGCGCGACACCTGGCTGCTCGCCGACGTGCTGCGCGCCGAGCTCGCCGACCACGGCTGCGGGCCCGGCCGGCCCTGCCGCGTCCTCGAGCTCGGGGCGGGCGCCGGGGCGCTGTCGGTGGTCGCGGCCGGCGTCCCGTGCACCGAGGTCACCGCGGTCGACCTCTCGCGGCGCGCCCTGCTCTCGACCCGCGTCAACGCCGCCCGTCACGGCCGGCGGGTCCGGGTGCGCCGCGGGGACCTCACGGCGCCGGTCGCGGGGGAGCGGTTCGACGTGGTGGTCTCCAACCCGCCCTACGTCCCGGCCGAGACCGACGAGCTGCCCGACCACGGTCTCGCCCGCGCGTTCGACGGCGGCCGCGACGGGCGCGCCGTACTCGACCGCGTGTGCGACGAGGCCCCGCGGGTCCTGACCGCGGGCGGCCGGGTGCTCGTCGTGCACTCCGCGTTCAACGACCCGGAGCTCACGGTCCGCCGGCTGCGGGAGCGCGGGCTGGCGGCCGAGGTCGTGGCGCGCCACGAGCACCCCTACGGCCCGGTGCTGACGGCGCGGAGCGCGCTGCTGGCGCAGCGCGGGCTCGCCCGGCCGGACCAGCGCACCGAGGAGCTCGTCGTGGTCCGGGCCCAGGCCCCGGCCTGACGCCCCAGCGCACGGAGCGATCGGGCCGGACACGAATAGTCGGCCGCGACCCTGGGGTAGCCGATGAGCACCGGCCGAGAGGCCGGGCACGACATCCGCAGCGGCCGTCCCCGCGGCGACCACACCCGCAGTCGACTCAAAGGAGAAGTGTGAGCACCCAGACCGACATCATCGCCCAGCTGCGCGCGCTGTTGCAGCTGACGCAGACCGAGGTCCAGGTCGCCCGCATCCGCGTCGCCCAGGCCCGCACCGAGGCGGTGCGCAAGGAGCTGACCGAGAACGCCCGGAATGCCGAGCGGCGGACCGAGGAGATCACCCGCGAGCTGCAGCGTCTCGGGGGCGTCGCCGACGTCGTGTCCCCGCTGGTGGGCCGTGTCGGCGCGGTCGTCAAGAGCACGGTCGAGCAGGCAGGCCCGGTCGACGACGCGCTGCTCGGCGACCTGACGCTCGAGCACCAGCTGCGCGACCGCGCCGTCTACCTCCGCAGCCTCGCCGAGTCCGCGAAGGACAACGCGGTCCGCAGCCTGGCCGACCGGCTCGAGCAGGCGCACAGCGCGACCATCGCGTGGCTGACCACCGTGCTCGCCGAGCACGCCCTCGGCGGCCCGCCCGCGATCCAGCCGACCCCGGTGCAGATGGTCATCGGCGGCGCCACGCGCGCCGTGCGGCTGCCGGTCAACTTCGCCCGGGAGCAGGTCAGCCGGTGGGCCGCCCGCCTGCAGCAGCGCGGTGACCAGGTCCGCGCGGTCGTGACCGACACGGCCGGTCGCGCCGCACGCCTCGGTGAGGACGCCCGCGACGTCGTCGTCACCGGGCGCGACGCCGCGCTCGACCGCGCCGAGCAGGTCAGCCGCCGCGAGGGCAACACCGCCGCGGCCGACGCCCTGCACGAGGCGCGGACCCGCCTCGGCGCGCTGCACTCCTCGGAGCTGCCGATCCGCGACTACGACGCCCTCGGCGTCAACGACGCGGTGTCGAAGATCAAGCAGCTGGACGAGGTCGAGGACCTGAACAAGGTCATCGTCTACGAGGAGGCGAACAAGAACCGCTCCGGTGTCGTCTCCGCCGCGCAGACGCGGCACGCCGCGCTGGCCCAGGAGGTCGCCGGCGTCCGCTGAGCGGACCCATCACACGTCCGGCCGGGCCCCCGCCGCGGGGCCCGGCCGTCCGTGTCTCCAGTCCCGGAGGTGACGGTGCTCCAGAACATCGCGAGCGTCGCGCAGACGCTCTCGCCGCTGCTCTACGCCGCGTTCATCGTGGTGATCTGGTTCCAGCTGCGCGCCGCCCGGGAGTCGGTCCGCGAGGTGCGCCAGGAGTTCCTGGCCGCCGGGCGTCCCGTCGTCGCGGTGCACGACGAGTTCGACCACGGCACGCGCGCGCTGAGCCTCGCTGTGGAGAACGTGGGCCAGGGTCCCGCGAAGAACATCAGCTTTGCGTTCTCCCGGCCCATCGAGAGCTCCGACGGCGTGGAGATCTCGGGCCTGCCGCTGTTCACGATCGGCCTCACCTCGCTCTCGCCCGGGGCCCGGATCACGTGCTTCTGGGACGACCTCGACGACCAGATGACGTTCCTGCGCAAGAACGGCCTCGACGGCGAGGACTTCGACGTCACCGTCGAGTACACCGACCTGCCGGGCGCCCGGTACTGGAACAGCTGGGACATCCAGCCCGCCGTCTACGAGGGCCTGCGCCCGCCGTCGCGTCCGGCGGACCACGCCATGGACCAGGCCGGCGAGATCACCGAGAGCGGCAGTGGCGGCGCGCAGGGCGGCCCGCCGGAGCCGACCGGCGAGCCGGCCCAGTCGGTCGCCGCGACCGCCGCCACCGAGGGCACCTGATCAGCCCGTCACCGCGCCCACGATCGCCGCGACGAGCAGCACCAGGGCGAGCACCAGCAGCGCCACCGGCGACAGCACCGCGACGAGGATCAGCAGCAGCGCCACGAGCACCTTGGTCGTCGTGCTCATGGCCCCGACCGCACCCTTGATGGCGGCCCACACCGGGTTCTGGCCCTGCAGCTTCGCGAGCCCGCCCGCCAGCAGGGCGTTCAGGCCGACGCCGCCGTTGGCCTTCAGCTCCTCCAGCCGGCCGGCGAAGTCCTCGACCTTGTCCGCGGCGACGGCGGCCAGCCGGTCGATCAGGACGACCGCGAGGCGCTGGAGACGTTCGCCCGCGGACGCTGTCGGGGTGGTGTCGGCGGGGTCGGGGGACGGCGCCGGCACGTCCGCCTGCTGATCGAACGCAGCCGCAGCCGTCATGGGCGTGCTCCTCGGTGAGGGTCGGGCACGGTTCAGCCGTGCTGGGTGACGTCGTGGGCGCGTCGGGCCAGGGCGAGCCCGTCGCGCATCCCCTCGGCGTAGGACCGGGTCTCGCGCTCCTCGACGGTCGGGTCCTCGACGGGCTCGCTCTCGATCAGCGTCGTGAGCACCGCCTCGACGTCGTCCACCCGACCGGCCTCGACCAGCTGGTGCAGACCCTGCACCACCTCGGCCGTCCGGTCCCGCTTGCTGCCCTTCGTGCTCGCCACGGCGGACTCCCTTCGTCGAGACCCCGCGTCGAGCGGGCCTCGGTTGCGCACACCTCATCAGCCGGGTGCCCGGGCGAGAAGGTCCCCCACCACCTTGGCGCCCGATGGCGGGGCGTGTTCGGCCGTTCGCGTTCGGTGATGACCCTGAGCGGGCCATCGCCCGGCGGGACCGTCAGAGGTTCTGCACGTGCTGGAACCCGAAGCGTCCCTTGATGCAGAGGTGCCCGTGGGTCACCGAGTGGTCGGACGGGCTCGTCACGTTGACGATGCGGTTCTGCTGGACGTGCAGCTCGAGGTTGCAGCCGACGCCGCAGAACGAGCAGATCGTCGTCGTGACGGTCTCCTCCTCGGGGTGCCAGTCGCCGGCCTCGCGCAGCTCGTACTCCTCGCGCGAGATCAGCGCACCCGTGGGACAGACCCCGATGCAGTTGCCGCAGTAGACGCAGGCCGAGTCGGGCAGCGGGGTGTCGAACTCGGTGGCGATCCGGGCGTCGAACCCGCGACCGGCCGCGGCGATCGCGAAGGTGAACTGGGCGTCGGTGCCGCAGGCGTTGACGCACTTGTAGCACATGATGCAGCGCGAGTAGTCGCGGACGTAGAGCTCGTTGTCGACCTTCACGGGCTGCGCGACGGTGGCGGCGGTGGCCCCGTCGGGCAGGTGGTGGTGGCCCGGGTGGCGGCGGTCGCGCTCGCCCGCGGCGGCCGGCGCGGCGGGCGGGCCGTAGCGGCTCGTGTCGACGCCGTACTCGCCGATCCAGCGCTGGACGTCGCCGCTCGCGCGGTCCATGTCCACCGACGAGGTCAGCAGCTCGAGCACCATGCGCCGGCTGTGCCGCACCTTCTCGGTGTCGGTGCGGACCTTCATGCCGTCCTCGCACGTCCGCGCGCACGACGGCACCAGGGTCCGCGAGCCCTCGACCTCGACGACGCACACCCGGCAGGCGTTGATGGGGTCCATGTTCGGCGCCCAGCACAACGTCGGGGTGTCGGCCTGCTCCGGGGTGCCCTCGTCGTGCAGCGCGCCGAGGATCGTCGTCCCCTCCGGCACCCGGACCTCGCGGCCGTCCAGTTCGACGCTGACCCGACGCTGGATCTGGCCGAGCATCACGGTGCCGGTGCGCAGGCGCTCCTCGGGCTTGTGGCCCGGCGCGGCCGGGTCGACGACCGTCGGGCCGACCGCCGTGTGGGGGTGGGTGTCGCCGTCGGTGCGCTCGCCCGGGGGCGGGCCGCTGCCGTCGCCGGCGACGGCAGCGCCCTCGACGGCCTCGTCCGCGCCGTCGATCGTCTCGCCCACGGGCGCGGAGGAGCCACTGCCGGCCGGGGCCGGTCCCTTGCCGCTGGTGGTGGTCATCAGTGGGGCACCTTGCCGTTGGGGGATCCGGTGACGGAACGAGGCTCGGGGCGATCGAGCAGCCCGAGCTGCAGAGCCGAGGTGATCGCGGCGGGCGCGGTCTGGCCGAGCCCGCAGATGGAGGCATCGCGCATGACGCGGGCCAGGTCGTCGAGCAGGGCCATCTCGGTCTCGCGCGAGCCGATCGGCGCATCCCGCTCGAGGCGGGCCAGCGCCTCCTCCTGGCGCACCGTGCCGACCCGGCACGGCACGCACTGGCCGCAGGACTCGTCGCGGAAGAACGCCGCGATCCGCCGCAGCGTGCCGGTGAGGTCGGCCTGCTGGTCGAACACGAGCACGACGCCGGAGCCGACGGTCGCCCCGATGTCGCGGGTGCCCTCGAGGGTCAGCGGGACGTCGAGGTTCTCCTCCATGACGAAGCCGCCCGCGGCGCCGCCGAGCAGCACGGTGCGCATCTCCCCGCGCACGCCCCCGGCGAGCTCGAGGAGCCCGCCGAGCGTCGTGCCGAAGTCGACCTCGTAGACCCCGGGCGTGCCGACCGCGCCCGAGACGCAGAACAGCTTGGTGCCCGTGGAGCGCCCGCCGCCGATCTCGGCGAACGCCTGGCCGCCGATGTCGAGGATGCCCAGCACGTTGTAGAGGGTCTCGACGTTGTTGATCGCGGTCGGCTTGCCGAACAGCCCGGAGACGCTCGGGAACGGCGGCTTGTTGCGCGGCTCGCCGCGGAAGCCCTCGATCGACTCGAGCAGCGCGGTCTCCTCGCCGCAGATGTAGGCGCCGGCGCCGCGGCGCAGCTCGATGTCGAAGGCGAAGCCCTCACCCATGACGTCGTCGCCGAGGAAGCCGCGGGCCCGCGCGGCCTCGATCGCCCCGAGCAGCCGTCGGGTGGCCAGGGGGTACTCGCCGCGGATGTAGAGGTAGCCCGTGCGCGCGCCGGTGACGTAGCCGGCGATCGTCATGGCCTCGACCAGCCCGAACGGGTCGCTCTCCATGAGCACCCGGTCCTTGAACGTGCCGGGCTCGGACTCGTCGGCGTTGCACACGAGGTAGTGCGGGCGTTCCGGGGCGCCGGCCACGCCCTTCCACTTCACGCCCGTCGGGAACGCGGCACCGCCGCGGCCGGTCAGCGACGAGTCCTCCAGCTCGGTGATCACCCGCGTCGGCCCGAGGTCGACCGCGCGGCGCAGCGCGGCGTAGCCCCCGTGGGCGCGGTAGTCGTCGAGGCTGGTCGGGTCGACGACGCCGACCCGGCGCAGCAGGCGCAGCGGCCCGCCCTCGGGCAGCGTGCCCCCGGGTCCGGCCTGCGGGGCGCTGACCCGGGTGTCGTCGAAGACCGCGTCCGCCTCATCCGCCGTTCCGGGGTCGTCGGTCCGCGCGGCCGCGAGCACGTCGTCCGGGGTCGCCGGCGCCTGGCTGAGGTCGGGCTCGCCCGCCCGCTGGTGCATCACCGCGGGCGCCCGCTCGCACAGGCCGAGGCACGGGCTGCGGACCCAGCAGGCGTCCGTGCCACTACCTTCGGCGCCCTCGGGACCCAGCGCGTCGGTGAGCACCGTGGCGATCTCCTCGCCGCCGTACGGCCCGCACGCGACGTCGTCGCAGACGTGCACGACCCGCGGCGCGCGGGGCTCGACGGCGAACATCGCGTAGAACGTCGCCACCCCGTAGATCTCCGCCGGCGGCACCGACAGCGTGCGGGCGACGTGGTTCAGCGCGCCCTCGGAGATCCAGCCGGCGGCGTCGTGCACCGCGTGCAGCACCGGCAGCAGCAGGTGACGGCGCGCGCGGGCGTCGTGGCCGGCGTGGGCGGTGCGGCGGGGCCGGTCCTCCGCGGTGCTCGCCGGGTCGGCGAGCACGCCGAACGCGACGTCGATCGCCTCGCGCTCGACGTCGGTGGGCTCGGCGGTGGAGAGGTGGAGATCCAAGGAATCAGCTTCCTGCCGCGGGCAGCGCCGCGGCTCGTTCGGCCCGGTCGGACAGCTTCTCGACACGGACGGCGGTGGCCTTGAACTCGGACGTGCCCGACTTCGGGTCCCAGGCGTCGTTGGTCAGGATGTTGACGTCGACCTCCTCGGTGAAGTGCGGCGTGAACGAGGCGAGACCGGGGCGCAGCGACGGGTCGACCGCCACGGGCGCCTCGACCGCCCCGCGCCGCGAGACGACCCGCACCCGCTCGCCGTCGGCGATCCCGAGGCGGGCGGCGTCCTCGGCGTCGATGCGCAGCGACTCCCGGCGGCGCAGCGGCGAGGCGTACCCGCCGGTCTGCACCCCGGAGTTGTAGGCGTCGAGCACCCGGACCGTCGTGAGGCGGATCGGGAACTCGGCGTCGAGGGCGTCGACCGGCGCCACGTGCTCGACCGGGGTGAACGGGGCCGGCTTCCCCCGCTCCTCTGGGGTGTCGGCCCACAGGCGAGCGTGCATCAGAGGCGTGCCGGGGTGGTCCTCCGACGGGCACGGCCACTGCAGTCCGCCGAGCTCGTCGAGGCGGGCGTAGCTCATGCCCGCGTGCCAGTTCAGCGACACCGAGCGCAGCTCGTCCCACACCTCCTCGGCGGTGGGCTGTCCCCAGTCGTGGCCCAGCGCCGTGGCCAGCCCGCAGATGATGTGGGTGTCGGGGCGGGCCTGGCCCGGCGGGTCGATCGCCTTGCGCACGCGCTGCACGCGGCGTTCGGAGTTGGTGACCGTGCCCTCGTACTCGCACCAGTCCGCCGTCGCCGGGAACACCACGTCGGCGAGCTCGGCGGTCGCCGTGCGGAAGATGTCCTGCACGATGAGGCAGTCGAGGCTCTCGAGCATGTGCCGCGCGTGGGCGGCGTTGGCCTCGGACTCCGCCGGGTTCTCCCCGATGCAGTAGAGCGCCTTGAGCTCGCCGCGCTCCATCGCCTCGAACATCTGCGAGAGGTGCATGCCGGGCTCGCGCGGGTAGTCGTCGCTGCCCCACACCGCGGCGAAGCGGGCGCGCGCGTCCTCGTCGAACACGTCGTAGCCGCCGGGCAGCTTGGCCGGGATCGAGCCCATGTCACCGCCGCCCTGCACGTTGTTCTGCCCGCGCAGCGGCACCAGGCCCGACCCGTAGCGCCCGACGTGCCCCGTGAGCAGCGCGAGGTTGATCAGGGCGAAGACGTAGTCCGCGGCGTTGTGGTGCTCGGTGATGCCCAGCGTCCAGCAGATCTGGGCGCGGTCGGCCCGGGCGTAGGCGTGCGCGAGCTCGCGGATCGTCGCCGCCGGCACGCCGGTGATCTCCTCGGTGCGCTCGAGCGTGTACGGCTCGACCGTGGCCGCGTAGTCGTCGAAGCCGGTGGTCGAGCGCTCCACGAAGGCGCGGTTCACCAGGCCCGCGTGGATGATCTCGCGCCCGATCGCGTTCGCCAGCGCGATGTCGGTGCCGACGTCCAGGCCCAGCCAGGCATCCGCCCAGTGCGCCGTGGACGTGTGGCGCGGGTCGACCGAGTACAGCCGCGCCCCGTTGCGCAGACCCTGCAGCACGTGGTGGAAGAAGATCGGGTGCGTCTCGCGCGCGTTCGATCCCCACAGCACGAGCAGGTCGGCGTGTTCCGCCTCGACATACGCGGAGGTGCCGCCGCCGGCACCGAACACCGTCGTCAGACCGACGACACTGGGAGCGTGTCAAGTGCGGTTGCAGCTGTCGACGTTGTTGCTGCCCATCACCACCCGCGCGAACTTCTCCGCGGCGTAGTTCATCTCGTTGGTGGCCTTCGAGCAGCTGAACATCCCGAACGCGTCGCCCGGCACCCCGCGCAGACCCGCCGCGGCGCGCTCGAGCGCCTCGTCCCAGCTCGCCGGTCGCAGGGCACCGTTCTCCCGCACGAGCGGTTCGGTGATCCGGACGTGGCGTGGCTTGCGCATGGCTGGACTTCCTCCCGAGGAACCTGGTGTCGCCGCGGTCACCACTGTAGGTGGCGTTGGGAGGTGCGTCACACGGATCATCCCGGCGTCCGGAACACCCGCTCGTCCGCGTCCGGAACATGTCGCCGGTGACCCGTTTGGGGCAGTGTGCGCTGGGGAAACGAGTCGCCACCGGTGTGCGGAGCCGCACGGACGAGGAGGAACGATGGCGGGCAACCCGAAGGTCGAGCAGGTGGTCGAGCAGGTCCGCGGTCTCAACGAGCAGATCGTGAGCCGCGCTCGTCAGGGCGGCGAGGAGTCGCTGCGCGCCTACAAGGACCTGCTCGAGAACCTGGCCGAGGCCGAGGAGGCGGCGGGTGACCGCACCGCCGAGTGGATCCAGGCGTTCGCCCGCGCCCAGGCCTCCTTCACCCGCGAGCTGGCGGAGGCCTTCCCGTCGCTGTTGCAGCGGATCTCCGGCGGTGTCGCCGGTGCCGCGGGCAGCGCCGCCGAGCAGGCCCGGAAGGTCCCGGGCGTCCAGGCCGCCGAGGGTGAGGCGAAGGGCGCGGTCTCGCGGGAGGAGGAGCTGCCGATCAAGAACTACGACGACCTCAACGCGGCCGACGCGGTCAAGAAGCTCGACGGGCTCTCCGCGACCGACCTCGGCAAGATCGACGCCTACGAGCGGCGCACGAAGAACCGCAAGACGGTGCTCGACAGGATCCAGAGCCTGCGCTGAGGTGGCTCCGCCTCGTGAGCACTTCCGCGTGCCGGAGCACGCGGAAGTGCTCACGTGCGCGGAGCGCACACGACGTTTCGGGCCCGGGCCGCGTCGTCAAGGCCTGCGGGCATGACGTCCGAGCAGCCCCCTCCGCAGGAGCAGACCTACCCCGGCAGCACCGGGGCGATGGATCCCGAGCCGAACGACGAGATGACCGGCTACGTCGGCCGTGACCTGCTCGCCGGGCGCCGGGCGCTGATCACCGGCGGCGACTCCGGCATCGGGCGCGCCGTCGCGGTGGCGTTCGCCGAGGAGGGCGCCGACGTCGCGATCAGCTACCTCTCCGAGGGCGACGACGCGAAGCACACCCAGTCGCTCGTCGAGGCCCGCGGCCGCCGCTGCGTGCGCCTGCCCGGCGACATCGCCGACCGGGACCACTGCTCGCGGATGGTGGCCCGTGCCGCCGACGAGCTCGGCGGGCTCGACCTGCTCGTCAACAACGCCGCCACCCAGACCCCGGTGACCGGACCGGAGGAGCTCTCCGACGAGCAGTGGGACCGCACGTTCGCGACGAACGTCTCCAGCTTCTTCTGGATCACGAAGGACGCCCTGCCCCACCTCGGCGAGGGGTCGGCGATCATCAACACCGGCTCGGTCAACGGGCTGCGCGGCAACAAGGCGCTGCTCGACTACTCCGCGGCCAAGGGCGCGGTGCACGCGCTGACCATGTCGCTGTCCCAGCAGCTGCTCCCGCGCGGCATCCGCGTCAACTGCGTGGCGCCCGGACCGGTCTGGACGCCCCTGATCCCGGCGACGATGCCCGAGGAGAAGGTCGACTCCTTCGGCGCGCAGGCGCCGATCGGACGCCCGGCGACGCCCGACGAGATCGCGCCGTCCTACGTGTTCTTCGCGGCCGACCGCCTGTCCTCGTACTACAGCGGCGAGGTGCTCGCCCCGACCGGCGGCGAGACCCACCCCGGGTGACGCGTCCGGTCGTGCACGACCGTGTCGGCGGCGCCGCGACCCGGGTAGCCGCGCCCATGAAGGTCGTCTACGTGTCCTATCCGCCGTCCGACGGCGCCTCCGTCCCGGCCGACGCGGACAACGCGCTCGGGCTCCGGTCGTTCCTCACCTCGCGGGGCCACGAGCTGGTCACCACCGCCGACACCGGCGACGGCCTGGACGCCGAGCTCGCCGACGCCGAGGTGCTGATCACGACCCCGTTCTGGCCGGTCTACCTCGACGAGGACCGGATCGCGAAGGCGGCGAACCTGAAGCTGGTCGTCACCGCGGGGATCGGGTCCGACCACACCGACCCGGAGGTCGCGCAGCAGCACGGCGTCACCGTCGCCGAGGTCACCGGCTCCAACGTCGTCAGCGTCGCCGAGCACAACGTGCTGCAGATCCTCGCGCTCGTCCGCAACTTCGTGCCCGCCCACACCGAGGCCCGCGACGGGGGCTGGGACGTCGCGAAGGTCGTGGCGCCGTCGCACGACCTCGAGGGCAAGACCGTCGGGATCGTCGGGCTCGGCGCCATCGGGGCCCGCACCGCGCTGCGGCTCAAGGGCTTCGACGTCGAGATGCTCTACTACGCCAACCACCGCCGGTCCGCGGGCGAGGAGGCCTCGCTGGGCGTGCGCTACGCCCGCCTCGACACCCTCGTCGCGACGTCGGACGTGATCTGCCTGGCGCTGCCGCTCATGGAGGGCAGCCAGGCACTGTTCGGTCCGGAGCGGCTGAAGGCCATGAAGCCGGGGGCGTGGCTCGTCAACACCGCGCGGGGCGCGATCGTCGACCGGGACGCCCTGGTGGAGGCCGTCGAGTCCGGGCACCTCGCGGGCTACGCCGGCGATACCTGGTACCCCCAGCCGGCGCCGGCCGACCACCCGTGGCGTGCGCTGCCCGAGGGCTCCGAGGCCATGACCATCCACTGCTCGGGCATGACGCTCGAGGCGCAGGACCGCATCGCCGAGGGTGTGCACGAGATGCTCGCCGCGCACCTCGACGGCCGCCCGCTCCCCGAGGACTTCCTCGTCGTGGACGCCGCGGCCTAGGTACGTGAGCAGTTGGCGCCCCCGTGGGGGAGCCAACTGCTCACGTACGGGTCAGGCGGCCACGGGCTCCTCGACGCGGGGCTCGTCGGCAGATGCCTCCGCGCGCGGGGCGGGGACGTCGACGGGCTCGGTCGGCTTCTCGCGGCCGACCAGACGGTCCACGAAACGCTTGAGCTCGCCGGCCACCGGCAGCGAGAGCTTCCAGATCGAGCGGGTCGACTGCCAGAACTGCCGCGGGAACGGCCCGGTCGTGTAGGGCAGGTCCCAGCGCGCGCAGATGTCGCGCACCTTCTCCGCGATCTCCGGGTAGCGGTTCGACGGCAGGTCGGGGAACAGGTGGTGCTCGATCTGGTAGCCGAGGTTGCCGCTCATGAGGTGCATGAGCTTCCCGCCGGTGAAGTTGGCCGAGCCGAGCAGCTGGCGCAGGTACCACTCGCCCCACGTCTCGCCCTCGAGCTCCTCCTCCGTGAACACCTCGGCGCCGTCCGGGAAGTGCCCGCAGAAGATGATCGCGTAGGACCACACGTTGCGGATGAGGTTCGCGGTGGCGTTCGCGGCGATCGTCGCCGGGAAGAACGGGCCCGAGAGCGCCGGGTAGGCCACGTAGTCCTTGAGCGCCTGCTTGCCGGCCTTGCGGCCGATCTGGCGCAGCTTGGCCTTCATCTCCTCGGGGTCGGCGTCGATCTTGGCCGCGCCCTCGATGTCGAGGTCGTGCAGCGCGACGCCCCACTGGAACAGGAACATCAGCAGCGCGTTGTAGAGCGGCTGGCCCAGGTAGTAGGGATGCCACGGCTGGTCGGACCGGACGCGCAGGATCTCGTACCCGACGTCCTTGTCCTTGCCGATCACGTTCGTATACGTGTGGTGCAGGTAGTTGTGGGAGTGCTTCCACTGCTCGGCCGGGCAGACGTTGTCCCACTCCCACTGCGCCGAGTGGATCTCCGGATCGTTCATCCAGTCCCACTGGCCGTGCATGACGTTGTGGCCGATCTCCATGTTCTCGATGATCTTGGAGGCGGCCAGGGCGGCGGTCCCGGCGATCCACAGCGGCGGCAGGATGCTGCCCACGAGCGCGACCCGCCCGCCGATCTCCAGCCGGCGCTGGAGCCTGATGACGCCACGGATGTAGGCGGCGTCGTCCTCGCCCCGGGACGCCTCGACGTCGCGGCGGATCTGGTCGAACTCACGCCCGATCGCCGCGACGTCGGCCTCGCTCAGGTGCGTGAACTCCTTGATGTCCGAGATGGCCATGACGGCGGTTCCTCCGCGTCGTTCGGGGGCATCGGATGGAAGTACGTGAAGTACTCGGTACTGACGGTACCTAGCAGCTGGTGCGGATGTCTCTGTGTCCCCGCGCACCACACGGCGCATGGCCCCGGTCACACACCGCGCGGGGCGGGTCGGTGCGACGCCGCCGGGGGAGTGGGCGAGGATGCGTGGGCGCCACTCGATCGGGGGGTAGGTTCCGAACCGGTCCGAATTCGGTAACGGATCGGTCACGGCCCGCGATAGGCGGTCACGGAGCAGAAGGGAGGGGCATGTCGACGCCGACCTCGGTGCCGAGCGCCTCGGCCACCATCGAGCCCGGCCGCCTGGTCGCGGGCCGGTACCTCCTGCTCGCCCCCGTGGGGCGCGGCGGGTCGGGCTCGGTCTGGCGCGCCCACGACGAGCTGCTGGACCGGGACGTCGCGATCAAGCGGCTGCACGGGGGCCGCGCGCTGGACGCGGACCGCGCGCGGCAGGTCCGCGAGCGCGCGCACCGCGAGGGCCGCGTCGCCGCCCGCCTGCACCACCCGCGTCTCGCGGCGATCTTCGACATGACCGAGCTCGACGGCGAGGTCTGCCTCGTCATGGAGTACGTCGCGGCGCCCTCGCTCGGCGACCTCCTGGAGCGCGAGGGCTCGCTGCCGCCGGCGCGGGTCGCGGCCATCGGGGCCCAGATCGCCGAGGGCCTCGCCGCGATGCACGAGCGCGGCATCGTCCACCGCGACGTCAAGCCCGCCAACATCATGATCGGCGCCGGCGACACGGTGACCGTCGCGGACTTCGGCATCGCCGTCGTCGACGCGGACCCGGGCACCGCCGACCAGCTCGTCGCCGGGACGCCCCACTACATGGCCCCGGAGCTCGCCCGCGGCGGGCCGGCCACCGCGGCCGCCGACGTCTTCTCCCTCGGCGCCACGCTCTACGCCGCCATGGAGGGCACCCCGCCGGCGGGCGACGGCGGCAACGCCCTCGAGGTGCTCTCCCGCGTGGCCACCGGCGTCGTGCAGCCGTCGCGCCACGCGGGCGAGCTGACGCCGGTCCTGCGCGCCCTCCTCGCCCACGACCCGGCCAGCCGCCCGGACGCCGCGCGCGCCGCCCGTCTGCTGCGCGGCGACGCGCCGGCCTCCATCTCCAGCGCGACGGGCACCGGTGCCACGGCGATCGTGTCCGGTGACCCGGCGACCGACGTGGGGGTCCCGCCCTCGACGGCTCCGGCCGACGGCTCGGACGGCCCCGACGGCGACGCCCTGACCGGGCCGATCGCCGTCCCCGCGGGTGCCGCCGCGCTCGCCGTGACGCGGGCGGAGACCCCCGTCGGCACGCGGTCGGCCCGTCGCAAGCGCTCGGAGCGGCTCCGCCCCGCCCGGCGCGCGGTCGCCGCGGGCGCGGGTCTCGTCGGCGTCCTGGGCGCCGCCGGCGGCCTCGTGGCCGCGAACACCTCCGACCCGGTGCCGGTCGCGGCGGCGCCGGACGCCGCCGGCTCCGCCCTGCCCGCGCCGCTGCCGGTGCCCGTCGCCGCGCCGCCGGTGATCCCGGCGGGGCCCACGACCACCACGACCACGGCGCGTCGCACCGCCGTCGAGGACGTCGACGAGGTCGCGTCCACCTCGGAGCCGACCACCCGTCGCTCCCGCGACCGGGACGCCGAGCGTGTGGCGGCGGCCTGGGAGCGCTGGTTCGAGCAGTACCGCGACGCCCAGGCCCGCTCCGACCGGGGCCACGGCGACGCCGGCAACGGGCACGGACACGGCCGCGGTCAGGGCCGGGGGCACGGCGGTCGCTGAGCCGGCCCTGGGCGCGTCATCACGTGAGCGGGGCGCTCACTCCTCCGGGCTCTCGTCCGCGACTCCACCGCGTGGCGCGGGGACGCGGGCCGGCTCGTCGCCCGTCGACGGTGCGGGAGCGGTCGGGCTCCGGCGCAGGATCCGGCGGATGCGCGGCTCCTGGATGAGGTGGTCGTCCCTGCGGTCGCCCATCGTCGCCTCCCGTGCGCCCGCGGTCGCGGAGCGTCGATCCCGAGGCTAGAGCGGCGGCGGTCCGTGGCGCTGTACGTCAATGTGCGTACATCGGGTCCACGGCGCTGCGCGCGTCGGGTGACGTCCTTGGTCGCGAGGGGACCGCCCGGTACGTTCCGGCTCGGGATCGCCGGTGCGGATCGAGGGGCCCGCACCGGCGCCGACCCTCCGGGCACCGCCCCCTCAGACCGGGGCGCGCAGGGCCTCGCAGAGGTCGAGAGGGTCGGCATCGACGTCCAGTGGCAGCGCCGACCAGCGCTGTCGTCCGCGACGCGGCGAATCGCCCGTCACGGCCCATCCCTGCTCGGCCGACCAGCGCAGCGCCCGGACGGCGCGCGGGGGGTCGGCGTCCACCCACAGCGTGAAGCCGGCGCCGGTCGCGTCCTCGACGGTCTCGACGTCGTCGTCGTCGAGGAGGTCGAGCGCGCTGGTCACGGCCTCGGCGCACGCGCCTGCGTGGGTGAGCAGCCAGGGGGCGGCGGGCGAGAGTGCGGTCGGGGCGGACATCGGACACCTCCACGCGGTCCTCGGGGCGGACCGCTCGGGTTACCGACGAGTATCCCGCCGGACGGCGGTGTCGTCACTCCGGGTCGTTGTGGGCGTCCCCACCCACGCGGTACGGCGTCGTCACGCCCTCGTACATGAGGTGCGCCATGAGGCCCTCGGCCGGGTGGGCGAGGTTGTGGCAGTGGTCCATCCAGAGCCCGGGGTTGTCCGCGACGAACGCGATGTCGTAGGTGTGGCCGGTCTCGGCGTCGAGGCTGTCCACCCACCACGGGCTGCCGGTGGCCGGGACACCGTCGCGGGCCAGGACCACGGCGTGGTGCCCGTGCAGGTGCATGGGGTGCAGTTCGCCGCTCTGGTTGTCGATGTGCATCCGCACGACGTCGCCCTCGCGCACCACGTACATCGGCACGTCGGGCCACAGGTGGCCGTTGACCGTCCACCACAGCCCGGGCGTGCCGTCGAGGAACCCGATGCGCCGCCCGATGTCGTAGTCGAAGCGGCGGTCCGCGGCGTCCGGGTCGAACGGCAGCGCGGCCGGCGTGCCGTAGCGCAGCGGGTCGAGCTCGCCGGCCGGCCGGGGCGTCGGGGGCAGCGGCCGCCCGAAGGTGACCGCCGACGCGCCGCCCAGCTCGACGCGCACCCCGGCGCCGTCGGCGGGCAGGTCGACCTCGAGGTCGGCACGCGCCCCGGCCGTGATCGACAGGGAGTCGGTCGTCGGGGCGGGACCGTTCACGTCGTGGCCGTCGATCGCGACGAGGCGGTACGGCGCGCCCCCGACCCACGCCTGCACGGGGCCGTTGTCGGTGTTGACCACGCGGACGCGCACGCGCGTCCCCGGGGCACCCGGGGCGGGCACGTCGCCCTCGCGCCCGTCGATCGTCCGCCGGCCCTGGTAGACGTGCGTCACGGCGAGGACGTCACCGGTCCCCCCGAGCCCGCCCGGCTGTGTGACGACCAGCGCGCCGAACAGACCGCCCTGCACCTGGGGGTCGGCGACCTGGTGCGAGTGGTACCAGAACGTCCCGGCCTGCCCGGCGCGGAAGCGGTAGACGAACGAGCCGCCGACCGGCACCGCGTCCTGCGTGACCCCGGCGACGCCGTCGTCGCCCGAGGGCACGTCGTAGCCGTGCCAGTGCAGGGTGACGCCCGCGGGGACGTTCTCGTTGACGAGCCGGACCTGGACCATCTGGCCCTGCACGGCCCGGATCTCCGGCCCGGGGGTGACGCCGTTGAGCGTGAACCCGTCGATCACGCGCCCGGACGGCAGCGTCACCCGCCCGGCGCGCGCCACCAGCGTGACGTCGACGTCGGCGGGTCCCGGCGGCTCGCGCAGCTGGTCGACCGACGTCCCGCCCATGCCGGCCATACCCCCGTGACCGGGCATCGCGGCGGGGCCGCCCCCGTAGTCCGGGGTCCCCATGTCCTCGACCGAGTAGCGGGCGGGCACGAGGCTGTCGGCCCACATCCAGACGACGGGGACGATCACCACGAGCGCGGCGACGACGGCCACCAGGGTCCGTCGGTGGACCCTGGTGCCCCAGCTCCGTCGCCGCGCCCGCAGCATCGTCGTGCTCCGCCCTAGACCATCGCCGCGGGGGCCTGCGGCGCCGCGCTCGGTGCGGCCGCGAGGCGGGCGGACATGACGGCGACCACGAGGATCGCCAGCGCCACCGCGCCGTGGAGCATCCCGAGGGCCGGCACGGCGTGGGCGACCATGCCGAGCAGCACCTGGACGACGACCAGGCCGAAGAGGGTGGCGGCGTAGGCCACCCCACGGGGCAGCTTGGCGAAGAACGAGACCACCAGCAGGATCAGCGCCACCGCGGGCACGATGATCTGCCCGTTCATGCCGTGGACCATGAAGCCCACGACGCCGTCGAACTGCACGTCGCTCTGGATCGCGGCGGCGTCGAGCACCCCGCCGCCCTCGATCCAGGTCGTGAGCCCGAACACCGCCCACGCGATGGCCGCCGCCTGGACGACCACCTCCAGGGCGAGGATCCAGGCCAGCACCCGATAGGTCGTCCGCACTTCTCGGCCCCTTCCCGCGGGTGGGCCGCACGCATCCCCGGCGCTCGCCCCCCGCACCTGACGGTGGTGGTCCGCCGACCTCGGCCGACGGTGTCGCTCACTGTAAGTCAGATCACAGCGAAAGAGCTAGGCTGAAGGAGTGAACAGGCGACCATCTAGCGTGAAATGACTACGCGGTGTCAGTAGTCGATGCGCCCTTCAGGGCGATCTCCTCGCATGTCCCCCTACCGACCCCGAGGAGCTCCCGGCGCGGAATCCGGGTCCGGCCGGGGTCGGACCCGGAGGGCGGGTGGCGTCCGGGGCGGCAGGCTCGACGCCATGACCACACCGCAGAACACCCCGGCCGCCCCGACCCCGTCCACGTTCGGGTTCCGCCGCAGCGTGCGTGACCGCTGGATCGCGGGCGTGTGCGGCGGCATCGCCGAGCGCACCGGCCTGGACCCGACCCTCGTCCGCGTCCTCGCGGTACTCCTCGCCGTTTTCGGGCACCTCATCGGTCTGATCGCCTACCTGGCCGCCTGGGCGCTGGTGCCGGAGGAGACCCCGGCGGCCCCGGCACCCCCGACCGCGCCGCCGGAGACCGCCGACACCGCGGTGTGACCGCCCCACGGCGACCGGGTGGCGATCTACGCTCGCCCGGTCGCCGTGTCACGCGGAGAACCAGCAGGAGGACCGCCCGCCGATGCCCACCCCGCCCTTCACCTCGGTGTACCACCAGGGCTTCGTGCGGGTCGCCGCCGCGACGCTGCGCACGACGATCGCGGACCCGGCGGCCAACGCCGCGTCGCTGCTGACGGTCGCCCGGGAGTGCCACGACGACGGGGTGGGCCTCGTCGTGTTCCCGGAGCTCACGCTCTCGGGCTACTCGATCGAGGACCTGCTGATGCAGGACACCCTGCTCGACGGCGTGGTCGACGCGCTGGCCGACGTGGTGGCCGCGTCCGCGGACCTGACGCCCGTGCTGGTGGTCGGCGCGCCCCTGCGCCACCGGCACCGGCTGTACAACTGCGCGGTCGTCGTGCACCGCGGGCGCGTGCTCGGGGTCGTCCCCAAGAGCTATCTGCCGAACTACCGCGAGTTCTACGAGCCCCGCCAGGCCGCCGCGGGTGTCGGCGAGACGGGCACGACCCGGCTGCTCGGCGCGGACGCGCCCTTCGGCGCCGACCTGCTGTTCGCGGCGGACGACGTCGACGGTCTCGTGCTGCACGTCGAGGTGTGCGAGGACATGTTCGTCCCGATCCCGCCGAGCGCCGAGGCCGCCCTCGCCGGGGCGACGGTGCTCGCCAACATCTCCGGCAGCCCGATCACCGTCGGGCGGGCCGACGACCGCCAGCTGCTGGCGCGCTCGGCCTCGGCCCGGTGCTCGGCCGCCTACGTCTACGCGGCCGCGGGGGAGGGGGAGTCGACGACCGAGGTCTCCTGGGACGGCCAGACGAGCATCCACGAGAACGGCCTCCTGCTCGCCGCGACCGAGCGCTTCCCGTCCGGGGAGCGCCACGCCGTCGCCGACGTCGACCTGCGCCTGATCCGCTCCGAGCGCCTGCGGATGGGCACGTTCGACGACAACCGCCGCCGTCACGACCGCGAGTTCCGCACGATCGGGTTCGCGCTCGAGCCGCCCGCCGACGACATCGGGTTCCGGCGCGAGGTCGAGCGCTTCCCGTTCGTGCCGTCGGACCCCGCCCGCCTCGAGCAGGACTGCTACGAGGCCTACAACATCCAGGTCGCGGGGCTCGAGCAGCGGCTGCGGGCGATCGGGCGGCCCAAGGTCGTCATCGGCGTCTCGGGCGGGCTCGACTCCACGCACGCGCTGATCGTCGCGGCGCGGGCGATGGACCGCGACGGCCGCCCGCGCTCGGACATCCTCGCGTTCACCCTGCCCGGCTTCGCCACCGGCGAGCGGACGAAGTCCAACGCGCAGCGCCTCGCCGAGGCCCTGGGCGTCACCTTCGAGACGATCGACATCACCGAGACCGCGCGGCTCATGCTCGCGAACCTCGGCCACCCCTTCTCCCGGGGCGAGCCGCAGTACGACGTCACGTTCGAGAACGTCCAGGCCGGCCTGCGCACCGACTACCTGTTCCGGGCGGCGAACCAGCGGGGCGGGATCGTGCTGGGCACCGGCGACCTGTCGGAGGCCGCGCTCGGGTGGTCCACGTACGGCGTCGGCGACCAGATGTCGCACTACACGGTGAACAGCGGCGTCCCGAAGACGCTGGTCCAGCACCTCATCCGCTGGGTGATCAGCTCGCGGCAGTTCGACGACGACGTGGCCACCGTGCTGCAGGACGTGCTCGACACCGAGATCAGCCCGGAGCTCGTGCCGGCGGACGCGGGCGAGGAGATCCAGTCGAGCCAGCAGAAGATCGGGCCCTACGACCTGCAGGACTTCACCCTCTACTGGGTGCTCCGCCACGGGTTCCGTCCCTCGCGCATCGCGTTCCTGTCCTGGCACGCGTGGCGCGATGTCGACGCCGGCGCGTGGCCCCCCGGCTACCCCGAGGGCGACCGCACGTCCTACGACCTCGCGGAGATCCGGCGCTGGCTTCAGATCTTCGCGCAGCGGTTCTTCGGGTTCGCCCAGTTCAAGCGCTCCGCGATGCCCAACGGGCCGAAGGTCGTCGCGGGCGGGTCGCTCTCGCCCCGCGGCGACTGGCGCGCGCCGTCGGACTCGTCGGCGCGGATCTGGCTCGACGAGATCGAGAAGTGCGTGCCCGAGAGCTAGCCGGCCGCCCGCTTGTAGGGGTCGGGTGGGAACCAGCCGTGCGCCACGACGGCGTCCGACCACCCGGCCAGGGTGTCGACCGTGCGGTCGAGACGATCCCCGAGGGCGTCGACGACCGGCTGCTGGGCCCGGTCGGTGGCCTCCTCGATCCCGTCGCGGAACCGGCGGCCGTCGGCGGAGAGCCCGTCGGAGTCGAGCAGGCCGCGCCCGCGCAGGCGGTCGATCGCGGCGTCCATCGCCTCCTGCGGCCAGCCGCGGGTGGCCGTGTACTCCAGCAGCGCGAAGCCCACCCGGAGCTCGGTGAGGATGTTGGCCTCGATGCTGTCGAGCCCGGCGGCGACGCACGCCGCGACGTGGGCGTCGCCCCGGTGCTCGCGCAGCAGGCTCGTCACGTGCCACAGGCGACCGTGGGCGTGCTGCGGCCAGGGCAGCGCCGTGGACCCGGCGAACAGCGGGCGGCCCATGAGGTCGGCGCCCGCGAGTCCCTCGCGCAGCAGGTCGACCACCGCGTCGATCCCGTCCTCGTCGACGTCGGCGAGGACGGTGCGCAGGGCCTCGGTGCCGGCGTCCTCCCGCAGCGCGCGCAGGTCGGCGACCGAGCACGTCGCGCGGGCCTGGTCCCACAGCCCGCCGACGAGGCCCGGCTCGAACACCGCGAACGCGGCGGCGACGACGCTGCCCTCGACGTCGCCCAGCGCGGAGCCGCGGCCGCCGACGTAGGCGCCGAGGAAGTCAAGGCCGGCCTTCCCGGCCCGCGCGGCCGTGGGCTCGCCCCACACCGTCACCATCGCGAGCGGCTCGAGCGCGTCGCGCAGGCGCCGCGCGGGGGAGGTGGCGGGCGGGTCGATCACCGATCCGGGCCGTGGCCGGCAGAAGGCGTCGCGGGCCTCGGCGAAGTCCATGGTGCACAATCGTTCCCCGTGACCGCGCTCACGTCCAGCCGGCCGGAACCGTCCTCGTGGTCGTGTCTTTCCGGATGGCGGGACGGGGTGGCCCGCTCGGACGCGGCCGGGCCGACGGTCGGGTCACTGGGGGAAGTCCCGACTCGACGCGGACCCGTTGGTCTGATCTTCTGATCCCCCCGGCACGGGCACCACTGGAGGACCCGCAATGACCATCACCCCCACCCGTTCCACGTCGATCTTCGGCAACTCGGTGAAGCGCACCGAGGACAAGGGTCTGATCCGGGGCGCCGAGGACTACACCGGCGATCTCCCGGTCGAGGGCTCGTACCACGCGGTGTTCGTCCGCTCGCCGATCGCGCACGGCACGATCACCAGCATCGACGCCGCCGAGGCGCGCGCGATGCCCGGTGTCGTCGCGGTGTACGTCGACGGTGAGCTGAACGTCAACGACCGTCCCGGCCTGCCCGGCGTCGTGCCCGACGCGATGAACCGCCCGGCCTTCGCCCGCGGCAAGGTGCGCTTCGTCGGCGACATCGTCGCGGTCGTCATCGCCGAGACCGCCGGCCAGGCGCTGGACGCCTCCGAGACGGTCTTCGCCGACATCGAGCCGCTGCCCGCGGTCACCGACATCGAGGCCGCGCTCGCCGACGACGCCCCGAAGCTGTTCGACGACCTCGGGTCCAACCTCGTCGCGGGCGACGGGACGGGCACCGTCGAGGGCATCTTCGACACCGCCGACACCGTCGTGAAGCACACCTTCTACAACCAGAAGCTCGCCGGCGTCCCGATGGAGCCGAACGCCTGTGTGGCGATCCCCGGCGAGGGCGACAAGATCAAGATGTACGTCTCCAGCCAGGGCCCGCACGGCGCGCGGGACGCCCTCGCCGGCGACCTCGGTGTCGACGGCGCGAACGTCCACGTCATCGCCCCGCGCGTCGGCGGCGGCTTCGGGCCGAAGATGCACGCCTACCAGGAGTGGGGGATCGTCGGCGCCGCGGCGCGCGCGCTCGGCAAGCCGGTCCGCTGGACCGAGACCCGTTCCGAGAACATGCTCTCGATGGTCCACGGCCGGGCCCAGGTGCAGTACGTCGAGATGGGCGTGCGCAAGGACGGCCAGATCGTCGGTCTGCGGGCCACCGCCATCGGCGACGCCGGCGCCTACCCGGTGCTCGGGACGATCCTGCCGAGCCTGACCCAGCTCATGGCCCAGGGCGTCTACGACATCCCGGCCATCGACTTCACGTGGAAGGCCGTCGCCACCAACACCACGCAGATCGGGGCCTACCGCGGGGCCGGGCGTCCCGAGGCCACGCAGATGCTCGAGCGGATCATCGACATGGCCGCCGACGAGATCGGCGTCGACCCGCTGGAGATGCGGCGCAAGAACTTCCTGACGCCGGACAAGTTCCCGATGACCAGCATCACCGGCGCGCAGTACGACAACGCCGAGCACGCCAAGGCGCTCGACGCGGCCAAGGCGGCGGCGGGCTACGACGACCTGCTCGCCGAGCAGCAGAAGAAGCGCGCGGACGGCTCGCGCGTGGCGATGGGCATCGGTATCGCGTCCTACGTCGAGGTCACCGCGCCGCTGGGTCTCGACGTCGAGTTCGGCTCGGCGCAGGCCCACCCGGACGGCACGTTCACCGTCAAGGCCGGTACCAGCGCGCACGGCCAGGGCCACGAGACCGCCTTCACCCACATCGCCTCGCAGATCCTGGGCGTGCCGATGGAGAAGGTGCGCCTCGTCCAGTCCGACACCGAGCTGGTCCGCAGCGGCGCGGGCACGGCCGGTTCGCGGTCGCTGCAGACCGGCGGCAGCGCGATCTGGACGGCCTCCGAGCAGCTCGTGTCGCGGGCCCGCGAGATCGCGGCGCACATGCTCGAGGCGTCGCCCGACGACATCGAGCAGGTCGACGGCGGTTTCGGGGTCAAGGGCATCGCCGACACCCAGATCACCTGGGCGCAGGTGGCGACGGCGTCCGAGGACGGCTCGGGCTACGACCCGGGTGTCGGCGGCAGGCAGCTGCTCGAGGAGCTCGACTTCACCCAGGGCCAGTCGAGCTTCCCGTTCGGCACGCACATCTCCGTGGTGGACGTCGACCTCGACACCGGCATGGTGAAGCTGCGCCGGCACGTCGCGGTCGACGACTGCGGCCGCATCCTCAACCCGATGCTCGTCACCGGCCAGCAGCACGGCGGGATCGCCCAGGGCATCTCCCAGGCCCTCTACGAGCGGGTGACCTACGACGAGGACGGCAACCCGACGTCGGGGAACCTCGCGTCCTACCTGATCCCCTCGGCCGCGGACCTGATCACCTACGAGGCCACGAACACCGAGACCCCCACGCCGCTGAACCCGCTCGGCGCCAAGGGCATCGGGGAGTCCGGCACGATCGGCTCGACGCCCGCGGTGCACAACGCCGTGGTCGACGCGGTCTCGCACCTCGGGGTGCGGCACATCGACATGCCGCTGACCCCGGAGACGGTGTGGCGGGCGATCCAGGGCGCGACCGGCGACGACCCGGCCAACCGCCGGTCGGCCGGCCCCGAGTACGCGGGCGAGCCGGGCGCCCAGCACTGACCGGCATGTGAGCGAACTTCGGTGCCATAGCACCGAAGTTCGCTCACATGGGGCTCAGCCGGGGAGGACCCAGCCCACGGGGTCGGCGAGGCGCAGGGCCGACTCGGGGCCCCACGAGCCGGGCGCGTAGGGCTCGGGCGGCCGGTGGTCGTCGAGCACCTCGGCAGCCGCGGTCCACACGTCCTCGAGCCCGTCGGGGCGGGTGAAGAGCGCGCGGTCGCCGGCGAGCACGTCGTGGATCAGGCGCACGTACGGCGGCAGCGGGTCGCCGCCCGAGAGGCTGTCGAGCGGGATCTGGGTCCACGCGGTGCCGAGCTCCGACGAGGCGCCCGGCGTCTTGACGTTCATCGACAGCGCCAGGGCGCCGTCGCCGGCGAGGTCGAAGCACAGCACGTTGCCGCGGGTGGGCAGGTCGCGCTCGTCGACCGGGCCGTTCTCGGGGTCGCGGAAGACGAGGTTGACCTTCTGGTGGCTCGCGGCCATCCGCTTGCCGGTGCGCATCAGGAACGGCACGCCGCGCCAGCGGTCGCTGTCGATCCACAGGCGGGCCGCGACGAAGGTCTCGGTGGTGGAGTCGTCGGCGACGTGGTCGAGGTCGCGGTAGCCCTCGAACTGCCCGCGGACCACCTCGTCGCGCTGCAGCGGGCGGAAGTGGCGCACGGCCTCGTCGCGGGCGGCGGCGACGTCGTCGGCGCGGAACGTGGGCGGCGGGTCCATCGCCACCTCGGCCGCCACCTGGAACAGGTGCGTCACGAGCATGTCGAGCACGGCGCCGGTGGCGTCGTAGAACTCGGCGCGGTCGGCGACGTCGAGGACCTCGGGCACGTCGATCTCCACGGCCGCCACGTGGTGGCGGTCCCAGGAGCTCCCGAACAGGCCGTTGGCGAACCGCAACGCGCGCAATTCCTGGGTGGCCTCCTTGCCCAGGAAGTGGTCGATCCGGAAGACCTGGGATTCGTCGAGGACGTCGTGCACGACCTCGTCGAGCTTCCGGAAGCTCTCCAGGGAGGTCCCGAACGGCTTCTCGTAGACGACACGGGCGCCCTCGGCGAGGCCGTGGGCGCCGATCGCACGGGTGTACTCGCCGAACGTGCTCGGCGGCAGGCCGAGGTAGTGCACGAGCTGGGCG
Source organism: Actinomycetospora sp. C-140 (assembly GCF_054796175.1). Classification (NCBI taxonomy): domain Bacteria; kingdom Bacillati; phylum Actinomycetota; class Actinomycetes; order Pseudonocardiales; family Pseudonocardiaceae; genus Actinomycetospora; species Actinomycetospora sp. C-140. The sequence goes on from NZ_JBTWNF010000010.1 coordinate 192,383, forward strand.
TCCTCGCCGATCTCGCCGCGGGCCTCCGCGATGCGGTCGAGCAGCTCGCCCGGGTCGTCGGCGGTGAACCCGCCGCCGGCGAAGCGCAGTCCCGCGGCGAACTCGTCCCACGGCCCGTCGTCGGGCGTCAGGCCGCCGAACTGTTCCAGGGCCTCGTGGACCTCGTCGCGGAACTCGTCGTCGGTCTTGGTGCGGCGCCCGTTGCCGATGAGGCGCCAGTCGTCGGGCAGGAGCTTCTCCTGCACGAGACGGAAGAAGGACGGCAGGACCAGACGCTTGGCCAGGTCACCGGTCGCCCCGAACAGGACGAAGACGGTGGGGCCGGGGGAGTCGGGTGCGGACACGGGCTCATCGTGCCCGTGATCCCGCCGCCCGACACCCCCGGCAACCCACCGAGGTGAGCCCGGTGGTGGCTCAGTCGCGGGAGGCGACCAGTTCGCGGGCCTCCTGCTCGGTGGACACGGCCGGGTTGGAGCCCGGCAGCGGCTTGCCCGCCGTCTCGCGGAGCTTCACCAGCACCGCGACGCCCGCGAGCCCGGCCAGGATCAGGTAGACCGCGGGCCAGCCGCCCCACCCGGTGGTGGGCACCAGGGCCGTCATGATCAACGACGTCGTGCCGGCGAAGGCCGACACGAAGATGTTGAACGAGATCGCCAGGCCGCCGTACCGGATCTCCGTCGGGAACAGCGCCGGCAGCGTCGACGGGCAGGTCGACGAGAACAGGATGAGCAGCAGCGCCATCACGGCGAGACCGAGGGCGACCAGTGCCACCGACCCGCTGCTGAGCAGCACCATCATCGGGCCCGCGAGAACGATCGTCCCGATCGCGCCGACCCAGAGCATCGGTTTGCGGCCCACCCGGTCCGACAGCCGGCCCAGGAACGGGATGGCGAAGACCGCGGCCCACAGGATGATGATCTGGAGCCACTGGGACGTCGTGCTGTCGATGGCCGTCCCGCCGACGAGGGTGACGTTGTCCTCGAGGTACGTCGGCATGTAGCTGGTGAGCATGTAGTTCGGGACGTTCCAGGCCACGACGAGCCCGCCCGCGGCGAGCATCGCGGGCCAGTACTTTCCGAACAGCTCCTTCAGCCCGGCACTGGCTTGCTGGCCCTCGCGCTCCTCGGATTCCGAGAGCAATGTCTGGAAGGCCGGGGTCTCCTCGAGCTTCGTGCGGAGGTAGACACCGACGATGCCCAGCGGCAGCGCGATGAAGAACGGGATGCGCCACGCCCAGGTGGAGGCGAACTCCTCGGTCGAGACCAGCGGGATGACCGTCGCGACGGTCGCGCCGAGGGCGTAGCCGATGAACGTCCCGCACTCGAGGAAGCTGCCGAAGAAACCGCGGCGCCGGTCGGGGGAGTACTCGGCGATGAACGTCATCGCGCCCGCGTACTCACCGCCGGTGGAGAAGCCCTGCACGATGCGGCAGAGCACGAGCAGGATCGGCGCCCAGATGCCGATCGCCGAGTACGGCGGGATGAAGCCGAGCAGGAACGTGCCGATCGCCATCATGATGACGGTGATCGACAGGACCTTGGTGCGGCCGATCCGGTCGCCGAGCGGCCCGAAGAACAGCCCGCCGAGGGGGCGGACCAGGAACGACACCGCGAAGCCGGCGAAGACGCCGATCTGGGCGAGCGTCGGGTTGTCGGGCGGGAAGAACTGCTCCTCGATGGTCGTCGCCAGGTAGGCGTAGACCCCGAAGTCGAACCACTCGGTGATGTTCCCGACGGCGGCGGCGCCGACGGCGCGCTTCATCGTGCCGGTGTCGGTGACGGTGACGCCCTCGGGCACTCCTCCGGAGCCGCCGGACTCTGTCTGCGTCATGTCATCTCCCCTCACCCCGCTCGGGGACGCTGTTGTCCGAATTGCCGGAAACGTGCGCGATGTCGTTAACGCCCGTTTACTTCGCGTACTCGTCGGACACTACTGAACGGCTCGGCGGTACACACGGCGGAACGGTGACGTTGCTGTGAGTGGAGTCATGCCGCGCGGGGCGAACGCGATGGAACATCACCCGAGATCGACGCGTCTCTAGGGGTGGATGCAGACAGCATCCACGGTTCGCAAGTGTCGGCGGATCGGTCGGGTCATCCGGACCCGGTCACCGACCACGACGCGTGCACGTGGTGAGGAGGAGCCGTCATGGCGGCAGTGTTCATCGGCATGATCGTGAGTGCGGGAGCGGGCGTCGGGGTGGCTTCGGCCCTCGTGCGTCACGCGCAGCGCAACTGGAGCCGGCGCCCGGCGGTCGCGGCCGCCGTCCAGGCCTGAGCCCCGAGCGCAGCCCACGGTCCTGACGGGCCGTCCCGCATCTCGCGGGGCGGCCCGTTCTCGTGTGCGTGGGGGACCTCAGCCGTCGGGACGCAGATCGATCTGCATGAGCACGGTGTCGGCCCACTGGCCGTTCTTGTAGCCGACCGACGGCATCCGGCCGATCTCGACGAACCCGAGCCGCCGGTGCAGCACGATCGACGGCGTGTCGTGGCGCGACCCCGGCAGGGCGGCGATCACGGCGACGACCTGGCGCACCTCGGTGGGCCGCACCTCGTCGAGCAGCCCGGCGAGCAGGCGCGAGCCGAGGCCGCGGCCGGCGGCCTCCGGTGCGATGTAGATCGAGTCCTCGACCGTGTAGCGGTAGGCCGCGTGCGGGCGGAACGGCGCCGCGTAGGCGAAGCCCTCGACCTCGCCGTCGACCTCGGCGACGAGGAAGGGCAGCCCGGGGTGCGCATCCGCGATGCGCTCGCGCCAGTACTCGTCGGAGGGTGGTTCCTCGACGAACGTCGCGATCGACTGCAGGACGTAACCGGCGAAGATCGCCGCGACCCGCTCCGCGTCCTGCGCGGCCGCGGGACGCAGCACACCGGTGGCGGTGGCGGGATCCGTGGACACGGCCCCGATTCTGGACCCTCTCGCCGCGCCTACTCCACGCGGACCAGGGAGAACTCCCACTCGCCGCTCGGCTCGTTGTAGCGGGTGCGCTCGTAGATCGCGTGCTGACCGGCGCCCGCCATGTCCGAGACGGTGCGGCGGATACCGTGCTCGCCGGTCGGCAGCGGGATGCGCTGGAGCAGCGGCGGCTCCCCGCCGGCGTCGTCGGGCAGCGTGATCGACCCGGCTCCCTGCAGGGGACCGTTGACGTACCGCACCGCGAACTCCATGTGCCCTCCCAGACGCGTTCGGCACACCCTACGACTCCGGCCCGAGATCGTCACCGGCACCGGCGCGGCCGTGTTGCCCCGTTCGGCTGACTGCTGAGCGTTCAAGTACCACGTAGCGTGGCCTGGTGCGGTCCGCTCTCCTCCTGCTCGGCGGCCTGGTCCTCCTCGGGGCCGGCGTCGCCGTCATCGCGCTCGAGGTCCCCGGGCGGTGGGTGATCGGGCCGGCGCTCATCGTCGTCGGCGTCCTGGTGAAGATCGCCGGCTTCCTGCTCACCGGCGACGCCGCGCCGTCGCCGACCTCCGGCGCCCGGCGCACCGTGACCACGCTCGGCCCGCCCGCCTCCGAGCGGACGCGCGGCGGTGTCCCGATGACCCGGTCGACCCGGCGCGGCGAGCGCCCCCGGCCGGCCCGGGCCGCGGCGCGCACGGCCCGGTCCAGCGAGGTCGCGCGCGAGGCGGCGCTCGCGCGGACGCGCTCGCGGCACGGCACGGGCCGCCGTCGCGCGTCCTGACCTCCGGCGCCGGTCTAGGGTCCTCGCGTGGCCGCCGCCTGGGAGTACGCGACGCTGGAGATCTCGGCGGTGGGCCTGGCCGAGGACGCGCCGGCGGGCGGCGACCGGGGCGACGCGGCCGAGTGGCAGATCTACGCGATCGGCCCGGCCGGGGAGCTGATCCTCGAGGAGTTCCGGCCCTACCGCGTGGCGTGGGCGCGCGTCTACGCCGAGCAGCTCAACCGGCTGGGACAGCAGGGCTGGGAGCTCGTGGGCCTCGCCGGCCCGCAGCACGCGCCGGTGCCGACCGCGCCCGGCACGGCGCACCACGTCGTCGAGACCCGGTTCGTGCTGCGCCGTCCCGCTCCGTGAGTCACACCGGCCAGCTCTCCTGCCGCCAGGCCGCGTCCCAGAACATCCACTCGTAGCGGCACGTCGTCACGTAGTGCTCGCGCACCCGCGCGCGCTCCGCGTCGCCGAGGGTCGGCCCGACGCGGTCGGTGAGCGCGAGGACGGCGTCCACCACGGCCTGGAACTCCTCGCCGCCGTACATCGCGATCCAGCGGGCGTAGAGCGGATCGGGGGAGGAGTCCTCGAGCAGGGCCTCGCCGACCTTCGCGTAGATCCAGTAGCACGGCAGCACCGCGCCGAGGCCCTCGGCGAACGAGCCGCCGTGGCAGGTCGAGAGCAGGTAGCTGGTGTAGGCGGTGGTCGTCGGCGCGACCGGGACGGCCGCCGCGGCCTCCGCGGTCAGCCCCAGCGCGTCGGCGAGACCGGCGTGCATGTCCTGCTCGGCGGCGATGGCCCCGGCCGCGTGCTGGGTGAACATCACGGTGTCGTCCGCGGTGGGGGCGCGGGCGCCGAGCACGGCGAGCGCGCGGGCGTAGCCGCGCAGGTAGTGGGCGTCCTGCACGACGAAGTGCCGGAAGGCGGCGTGCGGCAGCGTCCCGTCGGACAGGCCGGTGAGGAACGGGTGCTCGCGGACCCGCGCGTACACGTCGGCGCCGGCGGTCCAGAGCTCGTCGCTGAAACCCACGGCGACCATCCCATCACGGAAGGTGTCCACTCGCGGCTGTAGCGGCGCTGTCACACACACGTCACAGAGGGGTTGCAGCGTTCGACGTGACCACACCGGCCGCTCACACGTCGGGAGCCTCCTTGACGACCGAACCCGCCACGTCCGGCGCCGCAGGCGCCCCTGCCGCGCCCCCGAAGGACACCGCCACCCGCGAGAGCCTCGAGGACTACACGCTCCGGTTCGCACCGCGCAGCTACCGGCGGTGGACGCCGTTCGTGGTCGGCGGCTCGGCGCTCGGCGGCATGGCCTACATGGCGGACTTCTCGATCGGGGCCGGCATCGGGCTGCAGCACGGCACCGGCAACGCCCTCTGGGCCATCGGCGTCGCGGCGCTCGTGATCTTCGTCAGCGCCTTCCCGCTCGCGTACTACGGCGCGCGCTACAACCTCGACCTCGACCTGGTCACCCGCGGCTCGGGTTTCGGCTACTACGGCTCGGTGATCACCGCGGTGATCTTCGCGAGCTTCACCTTCATCTTCTTCGCGCTCGAGGGCTCGATCATGGCGCAGGGCCTGCGCTACGCCCTGTCGATCCCGCTGTGGATCGGCTACCTGCTCTCGACGCTCGTCATCCTGCCGCTCGTGATCTACGGGATGAAGGCGCTGACCAAGCTGCAGACGTGGACCAACCCGCTGTGGGTCGTGCTCATCGTCGCGCCGCTGGTGTTCCTCGTCGTCGCCGACCCGGGCTCGGTGAGCCGCTTCCTGGCCCACCCGGGCACCGAGGGCTCCGGGGTGGACTTCGCCTCGATCATGCTCGGGGCGGGGGTCTCGTTGGCGCTCATGGCGCAGATCGGCGAGCAGATCGACTACCTGCGCTTCATGCCGCCCAAGACCGCGGAGAACAAGCGCCAGTGGTGGACCGCGGTGGTGCTCGGCGGGCCGGGCTGGGTGTTCTTCGGCGCGGTCAAGCAGATCATCGGGGTGTTCCTCGCCGTCCTGATCCTGGCCGAGGTCGGCGCGGACGCGGCCGTCGAGCCGATCGAGCAGTTCGACCGCGCGCTCTCGGCGATCTTCCCGACGTGGCTCGTGATCCCGCTCGCCCTGCTGCTCGTGGTGCTCTCGCAGGTGAAGATCAACGTCACCAACGCCTACTCCGGCTCGCTGGCGTGGACCAACGCCTTCACCCGCGTGTTCAGCCACTACCCGGGCCGCATCACGTTCCTGTTCGTCAACCTCGGGATCGCGCTGGTCCTCATGGAGGCGAACATGTTCAGCTTCCTCAACGGGCTGCTGGGCTTCTACTCGAACTGCGCGATCGCCTGGGTCGTCACCGTCGCCACCGACATCGCGGTGAACAAGTACCTGCTCAAGCTCTCGCCGAAGCGGCCCGAGTTCCGCCGCGGGATGCTGCACGGCTGGAACCCCGTCGGCGTCGTCTCGTTCCTCGCCGCCTCCCTGCTCTCGATCGCGGCGTACTTCGGCCTGCTCGGGGCGTTCCTGTCGTCGTACTCGACGATCGTGGCCATCGTCGTCGCGGTGGTGCTCACGCCGCTGATCGCCGTCGTGACGCGCGGCCGGTACTACCTGCGGCGCACCGACGACGGCATCGACGAGCCCTACCTCGACGCCGACGGCAACCCGTCCTCGACGCCCTACCTCGACCAGGTCTCGGGCCAGGAGTTCGAGCGTCCCGACATGCTCGCCAGCGCGAAGGGCGGCTACATCTCCTCGCTGTCGCTCTCGGCGGACAAGACCGGGGAGCACGTGCTGCCGGCGCAGCAATGAGATCGTCCCGCGTGTGACAGCGCGAGGGGCACGTTCCGCATGATCGACAGGCGCCGGCGCCTGCGGATGGTGCCTCTCGTCTCGGCGCGGGCCGCGGGGCTCGCGCTCGGGGTGCTCGCCGACGCCGTCCTCGGCGACCCGCGCCGCGGCCACCCGGTGGCGGCGTTCGGCGCGGTGGCGTCGTGGCTCGAGCGCCGGTGGTGGGCCGACCGCCGGGCGCCCGGCGTCGCGTACGCCGCGGTGCTCGTCGGCGGCGCGGTCGGCCTGGGTGCGCTGGCCGAGCGCGCGGCGGCCCGTCCGGTGCCCCGGGTCGTGGTGACGGCCGCGGCGACCTGGGCGGTCCTCGGCGGGACGTCGCTCGCCGGCGAGGGTGCGGCGATGGCGGCGTCGCTGTCGGCGGCGGACGTCGACGCGGCGCGGCGCCGGTTGCCGCACCTCTGCGGGCGGGACCCGTCCGCGCTCGACGCCGACGGGCTCGCGCGCGCCGCGCTGGAGTCGGTCGCCGAGAACACCGCCGACGCCGTCGTCGCACCGCTGGTGTGGGGCGCGGTCGCGGGCGTGCCGGGCCTGCTCGGGCACCGGGCGGTGAACACCCTCGACGCGATGGTGGGCCACCGCTCGGCGCGGTACGCGCGCTTCGGCTGGGCCTCGGCGCGCGCCGACGACGTGGCCGGCGTGGTGCCCGCCCGCGTGTCCGCCCTGGTGACGGCCGCCTGCGCGCCGCTGGTCGGCGGGCGCCCGGCCGACGCCGTGCGGGCGTGGCGCCGCGACGCCCCCGCGCACCCGAGCCCCAACGCCGGCCCCGTCGAGGCGTCGTTCGCGGGCGCGCTGGGCCTGCGCCTCGGCGGGCGGACGGTCTACCCCTACGGCCCGCAGGACCGCCCGGTGCTCGGCGACGGCCGCGCCCCCGTCGTCACCGACCTCCCGCGCGCCGTCCGCCTCTCCCGCGCCGTGGGTCTGGCGACGGCGGCGTTCGTGGTCGCCGTGGTGTCAGCCTGGCGTCCACGCTCGCGTTGAGCGTCAGAAAAGCCACCCGCTCGACTCAGCGTCGCCCGTAGCGGTCCGCGAGCTTCTCCTCCGTGCTCGGCGAGGGCCGCGCGTCCCACGGCGTGCCGTCGGCGGCGTCGCGGGGGTCCTGGCGATCGCGTTCGCGGTGCGGCTCGAGGCCGTGGGCGCGGCGCCACTCCAGGCGCGCGAAGTAGATCCACGCCCCGATGGCCATCAGCCCGAAGATCAGCCACTGCCAGGCGTAGGAGTACGACGGGTTCGGGTCGGGCGGGGGCAGCGGGACGGCGGTGAGCACCCCGGGCTGGCCGGGCAGCAGCTGCACGTAGCCCGGGCTGGTGGGCACGCCGCCCGCGGCGGCGACCGCGGGGGCGTCGGCGGCGTAGACCTGCCGGTGGCCGTCGGCGACGACGGCGGGCCTGCTGGGCGGGCCCTCGTCGAGGCGCTGGTAGCCGGTGAGCGTCACGGTCCCGGCCGGCGCTGGCGCGATCGGGGGCAGACCGCCCGCGTCGCTGCTGCGGACGTAACCGCGGTCGACGAGGACGGTCTCCCCGGTGGTGGTGACGAGCGGGGTCATCACCTCGGTGCCCGGCGACCCCTCGATGGTCCGGAGCCGGACGAGGACCTCGCCCTCGGGGCGGTACGTGCCGGCGACGGTGACCTGGCGCCACGCGACGTCGGCGGCGGGCTCCGCCCCGGGCGCGACGAGCTCCGAGCGCGGCACCGGCGCGGTCGCCACGGCACGCTCCAGCGCGGCGTTCGTGCCGTCGCGCTCGACGCTGCGGTGGAACTGCCACGGGGCGAGCAGGTAGGCGCACGCGAACGCGAAGGCGACCACGGCGAGCGTCAGCGCGATCCACCCGGGTCGCAGCAGGAACCGCACCGCGCCAGGCTACGTGAGCAGTTGGCGCCCCTATGGGGTCGCCAACTGCTCACAGACGTCGAGGGCGCGGGAGCCGTACCCGCCGCCGAACAGCACGGCGTGGACGAGCAGCGGGAAGAGCTGGTGCAGCCCGACGCGGTCGCGCCAGCCGTCCGCGAGCGGCGCGGCCTCGTCGTAGGCGGCCAGGACCGTGTCCAGCTGCGGGGCGCCGAAGAGCGCGAGCATGGCCAGGTCGGTCTCGCGGTGCCCGCCGTGCGCGGCGGGGTCGATGACCCAGCCCTGCCCGCCGGACCACAGCACGTTGCCGGTCCACAGGTCGCCGTGCAGCCGGGCCGGGGGCTCGTCCGCGCCGCCGACGCCCTCGAAGCGCGCACACGCCTGCTCGACGAGCGCGACGTCGTCGGCCGAGAACGTGCCCTGGTCGCGGGCCTGCCGCGCGTAGGGCAGGACGCGGTGCTCGGCGTACCAGGGCGCCCAGGCCGACCCGGTCTCGTTGACCATCCGTGCGTTCCCGATCCAGGCGTGGACGGGTCCGCCCGGGGGCGGGGACCCGAACGCCGGCGCCCCCGCGGCGTGCAGGGCGGCGAGGCCCCGGCCGAAGGCCGCTGCCGCAGCCTGCTCCGGGCGACCGGCCGGCACCCGCGTCGACACCATCCGGCCCTCGGCCTCCCCGAGGACCTCGGGGACGCCGACGACACCGGGCTCGGCGAGCCACCGCAGCCCCGCGGCCTCGGCCGCGATCGCCGAGGGCTCGCCACCCTTGACGACGACCTCGGTGCCGTCGTCGAGGGTCTCCATCCGCACGCCGTGGCCGGAACCCGCCAGCAGGTCGTCGACCGTCACGGGCGGACCTCCGCCACCAACCCGGGCATCGCCGCCTCGACCATGTCGATCACTTCGTCGAATCCGCCCGGGCCGCCGTAGTACGGATCGGGCACCTCGGCGCCGGCGGGGGCCTCGGGGTCGAACGACCGGAGCAGCACGACGCGCCCGGGGTCCGCGCCGGCGGCCACCAGGTCACGCACGTGACCGTCGGTCGCCGCGACCAGCAGGTCGGCGCCCAGCTGCCCGCGGTCGACCTGGCGGGCCGTGTGCGTCGTGTCGTAGCCCCGCTCGCGCAGGGTCGCGGCGGCGCGCCGGTCCATCGGCTCCCCGGCGTGCCAGGACCCGATGCCGGCGCTGCTCACCTCCACGGTGTCGCTGAGACCCGCCTCGGCGAGCCGGGCGCGGAACACCTTCTCGGCGACGGGGGAGCGGCAGATGTTGCCCGAACAGACGAAGACGACGTGCACGTCCGTCATGCTCCCGCGCGCCCCGGACGGCGACGCGAACGGGGACTTCGGGCGCAGAGAAGCAACGAACGCCACGTTCGCTGCACCACAGGCGAGCACCACAGCCGCGGTGGGCAGAATGGACGGCCATGCTCACCGTCGCCGAGGCCGCCGCCGCGCTCGAGGCCGCCTACCCCCCGGCGCTGGCGCAGGACTGGGACGCCGTCGGGCTCGGCGTGGGCGACCCCGACGAGCCGGTCCAGAAGGTCCTGATCGCCGTCGACCCCCTCCCGGCCGTGATCGACGAGGCGATCGCCATCGGTGCCGATCTCCTCGTCACCCACCACCCGCTGCTGCTGCGCGGCGTCCACGGGGTGGCGACGACGGGGCCGAAGGGGTCGGCGATCCACCGCCTGATCCGCGCCGGCACCGCGCTGTTCACCGCGCACACCAACGCCGACGCCGCGCGTCCCGGCGTCTCCGACGCGCTCGCGGACGCCCTCGGCGTCACCGTCGAGCGCCCACTGGAGCCCGCCGCGGACAGCACCGTGGGCATCGGGCGCCTCGGCACGCTGCGGCAGCCCGAGACCCTCGCCGCGTTCACCCGCCGGGTCGCCGACGCGCTCCCGCCGACCGCGTGGGGCGTGCGCGCCGCCGGGGACCCGGCGAGGACCGTCGAGAGGGTCGCCCTCTCCGGCGGGGCGGGGGACTCGATGCTGCACCTCGCGCGCGCCGCGGGCGTCGACGTCTACGTCACCGCGGACCTCCGCCACCACCCGGCGACCGACCACCTCGCCGAGCCCGGCGCGCCCGCGCTCGTCGACGTCGCCCACTGGGCGTCCGAGCACCCGTGGTGCGCCCAGGCCGCGAGCGTGCTCGCCGCGGCCGACCCGGGCCTGGACATCACCGTGTCGACCATCCGCACCGACGCGTGGACCGTCGGAGAGCCCTCAGGAGCCGTGATCGCATGAAGGCCGACCCGACCGCGCAGCGCCGCCTGCTGGACCTCGCCGCGCTGGACGCGGAGCTCGCCCGCGCCCAGCACCGCCGGCGCACGCTGCCCGAACAGACCGCCGTGGAGGAGGCCGAGACGACGGTGGCCGGCCACCGCGACGCCGTGGTGCGCGCGCGGACGTCGGTCAGCGACCTCGGCCGGGAGGTCGCGAAGCTCGAGCAGGAGGTCACCCAGGTCCGCACGCGCGAGGAGCGCGACCGCGGGCTCGTGGACTCCGGGAGCGTCTCGGCGAAGCAGGTGACCGACCTGTCCCACGAGCTCGACACGCTGGCCCGCCGGCGTGGCGTCCTCGAGGACGAGCAGCTCGAGCTCATGGAGCGCCTCGACGCGGCCGAGACCGACCTGGCCCACGAGCAGGGCGAGCTGGAGAAGGCCGAGACCACGCTGGCCGACGCGGCGGAGCGTCGCGACGGCGTGCTCGGCGACCTCGACGTCCTCGAGGAGCGCCGCGGCGCCGAGCGGACCGAGCTCGCGAAGGAGCTCCCCGCGGACCTCGTGGGCCTCTACGACCAGCTCCGGGCCCGCAGCGGCACCGGGGCCGGCGAGCTGACCGGCAACCGGTGCGGCGCCTGTCGGCTGGAGATGGACCGCAGCGAGCTGCGCGACGTCGCGGCGGCCGCGCCCGACGAGGTGGTGCGCTGCGAACAGTGCGGCGCGATCGTCGTGCGCACCGCGAAGACCGCGGGCACGAGCTGATGACGACCGCCGGGGCCTGGACGGGGCGCGGCAACACCGCGCCGACCCGCGTTCTGCTGCTCCGTCACGGGCAGAGCCCGCTGTCGGTCGAGCGCCGCTACTCCGGTCGCGGCGACCCCGAGCTGACCCGCGACGGGCTGGAACAGGCCGCGGCCGCCGCGACCGCCCTGGCGGCCCGGACCGTCGCCACCGACGGGCACATCCGGGCGGTGATCAGTTCGCCGTTGATGCGCGCCCGGCAGACCGCCGAGCCGGTCGCGGGCGTCCTCGGCCTCGGGGTCACCGTCGACGACCGGCTCACCGAGACCGACTTCGGCACCTGGGAAGGCCTGACGTTCGCCGAGGCGTCCGCCCGTGACCCCGAGGTGCACCGGGCCTGGCTCGCGGACAGCTCGGTCAGCCCACCGCAGGGCGAGAGCTTCGACCTCGTGGCCGGACGGGTGAACGCGGCGCTCGACGACCTGCTGCGGCGCTGGCCCGGGCAGACCGTGGTGCTGGTCAGCCACGTGACGCCGATCAAGCTGATCCTGCGCCGGGCGCTCGACGCGGGCCCGCAGATGCTCTACCGGCTGCACCTCGACCTGGCATGCCTGTCGATCGTGGAGTTCTGGCCGGACGGTGGCGCCTCCGTGCGCCTCGTGAACGACACCTCGTTCCTGGCCTGACCGTCAGCGGGGGACGCGCCCGTCCACCAGGTCCGTCGCCGAGACGACCAGGTCCGGGCTCTGCCACTGGATGTAGTGCGAGTCGCCGGTCGCGATGGTCTGCGGGGTGTTCGGGCGCAGCGCGACGATGTCGGCCTGCGCCCCCTCGTAGAACCGGTTGATGTCGTCCACGGTGAGGCCGGGCGGCGGCGGGAGCGTGATCTGGAAGGGCTCGGTCTTGGTCAGCACGGCGATCGGCACCGGCGGGAACGGCGGGGCGGCCGCCACCTGGGCGACGCTCGCGTCGATGTCGATCCGCTCTGACTCGGGGGCGGCGAGCACGGTGCCCGGCGGGACCGCGTTGAGGTAGGCGTCGCGGTAGAGCGGCCAGCCCGCCCCGAAGACAGCGGGCACCGTCGCGGAGAACGCGTCGACGAACACGACGCCCGCGACCTGCTCGGGATGGGTCTGGGCGTAGAGCCGGGCGAACAGCCCGCCGAGCGAGTGCGCCGTGAGGACGTACGGGCCAGGGACGCCCGCGGCCCCGAGGGCGGCGTGCAGCTCGGCGACGACGTCCGTCGCGGTGCGCGGCTGGGGCACCGGCGTCGTCCGCTCGGTCAGCGGGTTGCCGTCGAGGGTGACGCGCAGGGTCCCGGGGCGGTCGTAGACGCAGACCCGGTGGTCGCGGGCGAGCGCCACCGGCACCGCCGGACCCACCGCCGGAGGCTGGATGATCTAGTCGATGCTCCACGCGTCGCCCGAGTCGTGGTACCCGGAGATCAGGACGACGGTGTGGCGGCCCGGCGCGTTCGTCCCGTGGCACTCCACGTAGACGCTGCGGCCGCCGACGTCCACGGCCTGCGCGAAGTCGCCGGCCGCGCCGCTCGGGGGCGGGGGCGTCGCGGCCGCGCCGGTGCACGCGGTGAGCGCCGCGGTGAGCACCGTGGTGAGCACCGCGACCAGCACGGCTCCCCGGAGCCCGGTCCCTCTGCCGATCATGCGTCCTCCGCGTCCGATGCCCGACGGCGAACGCTAGGGACGCGGGGTGCCCTGCGCTGTCACCCGGCGGACAGTGCGGTGGCGCCGCGCTACCCGGCGGGCGCCTGCTTGGCGATCTCGGTCTCGATCCGGACCAGGACGTCGATCTGCGCGCCGTTGTAGAGCTCGCGCAGGGCGGCCCCCACCGTCTGCTGCGCACGGCGTCCGTCGATCGGGGCGTCCTCGCCGAGGACGAGGGGCGGGTGGGCGGCGCGCAGCGCGGCGAGAGGTCCGGCCATCCGCTCGGCCAGCGCCTGGCGCGCCGGCTCGTCGGCGTCGGCGCTCAGGTCGTCGAACTCGCCGAACGCCGGGTCGTCGGGGGTGTCCCGGACGAGGTCCGCGTAGGTCTGCAGCCCCTGCGAGCCCAGCACCCGGCTCAGCACCACCGAGAACGACCGGTCCGCCTCGGAGAACCGCGCAACCTGGCGGACGTCGCTCAGCTCGGCGGGCAGGTCGGCCGACGCGGACCGGTCGAGGATGGTGGCGAGCTCGAGGCGGGCGCGCTGCAGCCGGTCGATGGTCGCGGCGAGCTCGGCGTCGAGGGTGCGCAGGGCCTGCTCGGGGTGGTCCTCGGCGTCGCCCATCTCGGAGATCCGGGTGAGCGAGAACCCGAGGTCGACGAGGCGCTTGATCCGCAGGAGGCGCACCAGGTGCGCCACCCCGTACTGCTTGTAGCCGTTGGCACGACGCTCGGGCTCGTCGAGGAGGCCGACCTCGTGGTAGTGCCGCACCGCGCGCAGACTGGTGCCGGCGAGCTCGGCCAGCTGCTTGGTGCTCCAGGCCATGGGTCCGCTCCTCGGGCGATGTGTCCGTTTCCCACACACAGTGGAAACCGTGCCGCCACGGCATGGTCAAGCGTGCCGTGGATCACTCACACGTCCGCCAGCCACTCCAGCCACGCGCCGCCGGGATGGGCGAGCCCGAGGATCTCGCCGTCGGAGGTGCCGTCACGGCCGATCGACAGGTGCCCGACGACCCCGGTGACGCCGGCGCGCGTCGCCGCGAGCGCCCGCGGCGGCACCGGCAGGTACTGGGTGCTCTCCGTGCCCTCCCCGCCCAGCGGCACCAGGGGGTCCACCGAGATCCACTCGACGTCGCGGCCCAGCGCCGCGAGCTGCCGGCGGAACCGGGCGCGCTCGTCGCCGGTGAGGAAGACGTGGACGTAGGTGTCGACGAGGACGAGCCGGGCGTCGCCCGGCATCCCCGCGCACACGTCGAGCAGGCCGTCGACGACGTCGGCGCGCGCGGTGGTCGCCGGGTGCTCGCGGGCGACGGTGGACGCCGCGGCGAAGCGGTCGACGGCCGTCGTCTCGGGCGGGATGCACGCGGCGAGCCAGTCGAGCACGCGGTGGTCGTCGAGGTCGAGGGGCTCGACGTCGACGCCGACCCGCGCCGCGATGTCCGGCATGCGCGCGGGCAGGGGCGCCGGGCGGCCGCGCAGCTCGGGGGCGATCGTCAGGGCGGCGTCGTCGTCACCGAGCGTGCGACCGCCGAAGTCGTACCGGTAGCGGTCGAGGTGCAGCCCGAGCCCCGCGCCGGTGCCGAGGTCGACCAGCGCGATCGGCTCGGCGGGGTCGAGCCGGCTCAGGGCGGCGAGGACGTCGGCGCTGCGGGCGACCTCGTTCATCTGGTACCGGTGCTCGGCGCAGAGCTGGCCCAGCTCCCCGGCGTGCTCGCGGGCGAACGCCACGAGCGCGGGCCGGTAGCCGTCGTCGAGGGCGGGCTGGCCCGACCCCGGCGTCGGGTAGTAGCCGGCGAGCGGCACCGGTCCGTGCCGGGCCACGAGGAAGCGGATCGCGGCGCTGAGCAGCAGCGGCGGCAGCCGGTCGGCGGGGACGGCGGCCGCCAGCGCGAGCAGGTCGGACTCGGTGGCGATGGCGCGGAAGCTCTCCGCGGTCAGGGCCCACTCCGGCGGCGCGTCGGGCGGCGACCAGCCCGCCGCGATGCCGAGGGCCTGCTCACGGACACGGGCGCGGGCCTGCGCCTCGAGCGACGTCACGCGCCGTAGCCTGCCGAGCCCCGGGCCGGTCGTGCAACGCGACGCGGCCCGGGACGGCGGCGACTCAGCTGATCGCGTCCAGCTCGGCGACGGCGTCAGCGGGCAGGACGAGGTCGGCCGCGGCGAGGTTCTCGCGCAGGTGACCCCGTGACGACGTGCCCGGGATGAGCAGCATCGCGGGCGAGTGCTGCAGCAGCCACGCCAGCGCGGTCTGCTGCGGCGTCGCGCCGACGCGCTCGGCGACGGCGGCGAGCGTGTCCGACTGCAGCGGCGAGAAGCCGCCGAGCGGGAAGAACGAGGTGAACCCGATCCCCGCCGCCGCGCACTCGGTGAGGATGTCCTCGTCCTGGCGCGCGACGAGGTTGTAGAGGTTCTGCACGCACACCACCGGGGCGACGGACCGGGCCTCGGTGAACTGCGCGTGGGACACGTTGCTGACGCCGAGGTGCCGGATCAGGCCCTGCTGCTGGAGCTCGGCGAGCACCCCGAACGGCTCCGCGAGCGACGTGTAGGGGTCGTCGGAGACCCGCAGGTTGACGACGTCGAGGGCCTCGACTCCCAGGCGCTCGAGGTTCTCGTGCACCTCGCGGATCAGCTCCTCGCGCGACGTGTCGAGGTTCCACGCGCCGTCGTCGCCGCGGCGGCAGCCGACCTTGGTGACGATCCGCAGGTCGGCGGGGTAGGGGTGCAGCGCCTCGCGGATGATCTCGTTGACGACGAACGGGCCGTAGAAGTCGGCGGTGTCGAGGTGCGTCACGCCCCGGTCGACGGCCTCGCGGAGCACGGCGACCGCCTCGTCGCGGTCGCGCGGCGGCCCCATCACGTGGGGTCCGGCGAGCTGCATCGCGCCGTAGCCCATGCGCGTGAGGACGAGGTCGTCGGCGAGGGCGAGGCGGTCGGTCAGTTCCGAGGTGGTCATGGGTCCTACCTTCATCTCGACTCGCGGTGGCGGGGAGCGACGGATCGTCCTGGTACACCGCGTACCCCCCACGGGGGGTCGCTCAGGCGCATGATCGGGTGATGAGCACCGGCGAGCTCGCGGCCGCCCTCCGCGCCTGGCGGGACCGCACCGACCCGACCCAGCTCGGCATGGCCGTCAACGCCCCCCGTCGCGCACCGGGTCTGCGGCGCGAGGAGCTGGCGCTGCTCGCCGGCATCTCGATCGACTACGTCGTGCGCCTCGAGCAGGGCCGCACCCGCACCCCGTCGGCGCAGGTGTGCGCCGCCCTGGCCCGCGCGCTGCGCCTGTCGGACGCCGAGCAGGCCCACCTGTTCCGCCTGGCCGGGCACGCCCCCGACCGCGGACGGATCTCCCGGCGCATCCCGGCCGGCGTGCGCCGCATCCTCGAGGCCCTGCACGACCACCCCGTCGGCGTCCTCGACGCGACCTGGACGCTGATCTCCTGGAACCCGCTCTACGCCGCGCTCATGGGCGACCCGACCGCCGTGGAGGAGCGGCGGCGCAACACGCTCTGGCGCCTGTTCACCGAGGGCGAGGCCGGCGACCGCGTCCGCCACACCGCCGAGGAACGTGACGCCCTCGCCCGCTCCCTGGTCGCCGACCTGCGCGGCAGCACGAGCCGCTATCCGGGCGACCCCGATCTGCGCGCGCTCATCGACGACCTCCACGACGCCAGCGTGGAGTTCCGGGCGCTCTGGGACTCCGGCGCCATCGCCGGGCACCACCAGAGCCACAAGACCGTCGTGCACCCCGACGTCGGCGACGTGGAGCTGGACTGCGACACCCTGACCACCGCCGAGGACGACCTGCGCCTGCTGGTCTTCACGCCCGCCGACGCCGACGCCCGCGGCCGGCTGGACCTGCTCGGCGCGGTGGGCACGGAGGTGATGGGCGTCAGCCGGTGACGGCCAGGGTGAGCCACAGCGCCCCCGTCGCCGCGACGACGCCCAGCGGGACGGTCGCGAGGCCCGCCACCGTGAACGTGCGCAGCGGTGCCGGCGTGCCGCGGGCGGCGAGGACCTGACGCCACAGCAGGGTCGCCAGCGACCCGACCGGCGTGAGGTTCGGGCCGATGTTGACGCCGACGAGGACGGCGAGCACGGCGCCCGTGGCCGGCGCCGGCCCGAGCGCGGCGAGCAGGACCAGCGTCGCGGGCAGGTTGTTGACGACGTTCGCGAGCACCGCCGCGATGGCCGCCAGCCCGAGCAGGGCCGCGAACGAGGTGCCGGTCGGCAGCACCCCGGCGACGAGGTCGCCGAGCCCCCGGTCGGTCACCGCCGCGACCACGACCCCCAGCGCCAGGACGAACAGGCAGAACAGCGGCGACGCCGCGAGCACCACGTCGCGCGCCCGCGAGCGCCGCGTCGCGACGGTCTTCACCGCCAGCACCAGGGCGCCCGCGACCGCGACCCAGACCGGCTCGATGCCCAGCGGCGACGAGGCCGCGAACCCGAGCAGCGTCGCGGCGAGCACGGCGACGGCGAACCGGGGGAGGGGCGGCTCCTCGGTCCCCGGTGGCTCCTCGGTCGGCGCGGCGAGGTCGGCGCGGAACGTCAGCCGCAGCCCCACGTACTCGACGACCAGCACCGCGAGCTGCGGCAGCAGCATCAGCCCCGCGAAACCGAGGAACGACAGGCCGGTGGCCTGCAGGGCGAGCAGGTTGGTCAGGTTCGCGACGGGAAGCAGCAGCGACCCGCTGTTCGCGAGGTGCGCGCACGCGAAGGCGTGCGGCGCGGGCCGGGCGGCCAGGCGGCGGGCCGTGTCGAGCACGACCGGGGTCAGCAGCACCACCGTCGCGTCGAGGCTCAGCACCGCCGTGGTCAGGGCCGCCGCGATGACGACCAGCAGGAACAGGCGCTGGGTGCGTCCGTGAGAGCGCCGGGCGAGCACGCCGCCGGCCCAGCGGAAGACGCCCTCGGCGTCGGCGAGATGGGCGAGCACCAGCACCGCGGCGAGGAATCCGACCGTCGGCCCGAGCTCGCTGACCTCCTGCCACGCCCGCTCCGGGGTGAGGAGCCCGACCGCGAGGACGACGACGGCCGCCGGCACCGCCGCGCTCGCCTCGGGCAGGCCCCGGGGCCGGGTGACCGCGACGACGAGGACGGCCGCGAGCAGCCCGACGGCGAGGGCGGTCACTTCAGGACGAGATAGATCGCCACCGCGACGCCGAGCACCACGACGCTCCAGCGCAGCACGCCGTCGGGCATCTTCTTGGCCACCGCCATGCCGAGGTAGCCGCCCACCAGCGTGGTGGGCGCGAGCAGCAGCACCGCGAGCCAGTCGACCGGCGCGAAGAGGGCGAACAGCACCACGGTCACGGTGCTCGTCACGAGCGAGAGCGCCACCTTCAGCGCGTTGAGCCGCTGGAGGGTGTCGTGGGCGAACAGGGACAGCACCGCGATGAGCACGACCCCGAGCGCCCCGCCGAAGTACCCGCCGTAGACCGCGGCGAGGAAGATCGCCGGGAGCAGCACCCGCGGGCTGTCCGCCGCCCGCTCCTCGCGCCGGGTCCACCTCTTGATCCACGGCTGCGCGCCGAGCGTGAGGCTCGCGAGGAGCACGAGCACGGGCACGACCGCGTCGAACACCGACTGCGGCAGGATCAGCAGCAGCGTGCAGCCGATCGCCGCGCCGAGGGCGGCGGCGATCGAGGTGGTGACCAGTCGCCGGCGCTGCTCGCGCAGGTCGCCCCGGGCGTTGACCACTGATCCGGCGTACCCGGGCCACTGCGAGACCGAGTTGGTGACGTTGGCGGGCAGCGGCGGCATCCCCACCGCGAGCAGCGCCGGGAACACGATGAGCGACCCGCCGCCGGCGACGGCGTTGACCGCCCCGGCGAGCAGGCCGAGCACCCCCAGCAGGAGGATTTCCCACACCGACGCGTCCGCCACGAGCGGACACGCTAACCCGCCGGGCGACCGCCCGGCGGACGCCCGGAGGCCGGTGCCCGGGATGTCCGGACACCGGCCCCGCGCGCCTCAGCTCTCCCGGCGGGTCGTGGCGTCGTCGGTCGCCATCGCGGTCGGGCCGGACGGTGCCGTCGGCGCCGTCGGTGCGGCCTCGGGCGCCCCGGCGGTCGCGACCGCCGGTACCGGCACCGCTCCGCCGCCACGGGGGCGGCCCGGCTGGCGCAGGATCGCGGCCGAGCCCGCGGAGACGAAGGCGATGATGCCCGCGATCGTGTACGCGCCGGTGTAGCCCCAGACCTCCACCACGTGGGAGGCGACGCCGAGCCCGAACAGGCCCCCGACCAGCTTCGCGCTGTACACGAGGCCGTAGTTGGTCGCGTTGTTGTTCTCGCCGAAGTAGTCCGGCGTGAGCGCGGCGAACATCGGGAAGAACGCGCCGCCGCCGAACCCGGCGACGAAGGCGAAGAACATGAACCCGATCTCGTTGCCGGAGTTCCCGCTCCAGAGCAGCCCGAACTGGGCGACGCCCTCGATCACCAGCACCAGGACGAGGGCCTGCTTCCGGCCCATCAGGTCGGACATCCAGCCGACGATGCCGCGCCCGACGCCGTTGACGAGCGAGAGCAGGCCGGCCGACGAGGCCGCGATGAACGGGCCGAAGCCGACCTCCTCGGCGAAGTCCACCTGGTAGCCGATCCCGAACAGCGAGACCCCGCCGATGATCGCCAGCGAGAGCCACATCAGGGGCAGCTGGCCGGTCTTGATGGCCTCCATCGGCGTGTACTGGCGCACCGCAGGCGGGTTCTTGCGCAGGCTGCGTTCCTTCTTCGGGTCGGTGGTGGCGGTGGTCAACGGGTCGACGTCGGCAGGCCACCAGTTCTTCGGGGGGTCCTTGAACAGGATCGCGCAGACGGCGACGACGACCAGCATGTAGACGCCGACGAGCACCAGCACGAGCGTGAAGGTGTCCTTGTCGAACAGGTAGCTGAACACGAAGATGAACGGGAGCGCGCCGTAGGCGAACCCGCCGTTGACGAACCCGGTCTTGCCGCCGCGCTTCTCCGGATACCACTTGCCCACGGTGTTGATACAGGTGGCGTAGATGAGACCGGCGCCGGTGCCGCCGATCACGGAGTAGAAGAGGAAGTTCAGCACCAGGTTGCTGGTCACCCCGAGGACGGCGAAGGCGAAGAAGACGCACACGGCGCCGATGAACAGCGCCGTGCGGGCCGAGACCTTGCCCTGCTCCCGCAGCCGTCCGGCCGGGAAGGCGACGCCGGCCTGGAACACGGTCCAGACGGCCACGAGCCAGAAGGCCTGCGAGAGGCTCCAGCCGTGCACGTCCTCGAGGGTCGACTCGGCCGCGCCGTAGCCGTACTCGAAGACGCTGATGCCCATCATCGCCATCCAGGGCAGCAGGACCATCCACCGCCGGCGTACGCCGAGAATCTGTTCCGGTGTCTCACCGACGCGGTAGACGCGTCCTCGGGCGTCGGTGATCTCGCGATAGGGGGGATCCGTGACGGTCACGATGGCTCCTTCGACAAGGTGACGAGAAGGGCGACCTCCGTCGCTCATCAGGGGCGGGCCGGTCGACGTGGTGTCGTGCCGACGGTCGAGGCGCGGGAGTGCGCGTCGACGGACTGGCGGAAGGTCAGACGACCGGGAGGAGCCCCGCGGACCTCGCCCAGCGGTACTTGGCGCCGAGCACGGCCACGGGCTTCTCGGTGGTGTACGGGTGCGCGACCACCCCGTGGTCGAAGAGGTACTGACTGGCCTCCTCGACCTCGGTGTCGCCCGCGAGCGAGGCCACGACCGGCTTGTGGATCCCCTCGTCCCTGGCTTCGGCGACCACCCGGGCCGTGAGCTCGGCGAACACCATCGGCGGGGTGACGATGGTGTGCCAGTAGCCGAGGACGAGGGCGTGGATCCGGGGGTCGCGCAGGCCCAGGCGGATCGTCTGCTCGTAGGTGCTCGGCGGCTCCCCGCCGGTGATGTCGATGGGGTTGCCGGCCGCCCCGAACGGCGGGATGTAGGTGCGGAACGCCGCGTCCAGGTCCGGGGGGATGTCCATGAGCGTCAGCCCGTTGTCGACGCAGGCGTCCGAGAGCAGCACCCCCGAGCCGCCGGCACCCGTGATGATCACGACGTTCTCGCCGCGCGGCGTCGGCAGCACGGGCAGGCCCCGGGCGTACTCGAGCATGTCGTTGAGCCCGGGGGCCCGGATCACGCCCGCCTGCCGCAGGATGTCGTCGTAGACCTGGTCGTCGCCGGCCAGCGCGCCGGTGTGGGAGCCCGCGGCGCGCGCCCCCATCGCGGTGCGGCCCGCCTTGAGCACGACCACCGGCTTCTTCGCGGTCACACGCCGGGCGGTCTCGACGAAGGCCCGCCCGTCCTTGAGGTCCTCGAGGTGCATGGCGACGCAGGCGGTGTCCTCGTCGGCCTCGAAGTAGGTGAGCAGGTCGTCCTCGTCGACGTCGGACTTGTTGCCGAGGCCGACGATGGCCGAGACGCCCATCTTCGTGGTGCGGGCGAACCCCAGGATCGCCATCCCGATGCCGCCGCTCTGGGAGGTCAGCGCGACGCCGCCCTTGACGTCGTACGGGGTGCAGAACGTCGCGCAGAGGTCCTGGTGGGTCGAGTAGTAGCCGTAGATGTTCGGCCCGAGCAGGCGCACCCCGTGCTCGGCGGCGGTGGCCACCAGCTGCTGCTGCAGCTCCGCCTCGCCGATCTCGGCGAAGCCGGAGGGGATGAGCACCGCGACGGGGATGCCCTTGCGCCCGACCTGCTCGACCTGGGCGGCCACCAGCTTGGCCGGGACCGCGAAGACGGCCACGTCGACGTCACCGGGGATGTCGGTGACCGAGGCGTAGGCGCGCAGGCCGAGGATCTCGTCGGCCTTGGGGTTCACCGGGTGGATCTCGCCGGCGAAGCCGCCGTCGACGAGGTTCCGCATCACGGAGTTGCCGATCTTCCCGTGCTCCGCGGACGCCCCGATCACCGCGACCGAGCGGGGCCGCATGAGCCGGGTCATCGTCGCGAGCATCTCGTGCTGCTCGTACTGCACCGGCCGGGGCGGGATCGCGTCGTCGAGCACGACGCGCACGTCGGCGGCGACGGCGCCGTCGGGCGTGGCGAAGACCGGGTTGAGGTCGAACTCGCGGATCGCGGGGAAGTCGGCGACGAGGTCGGACAGCCGCCGGATGACGTCGGCGAGCGCGTCGGCGTCCACCGGGTCGGCGCCGCGGGTGCCGCGCAGCACGTCGGCGGCCGCGATGTCGTTGAGCATGCCCCGGGCGGTCGCGGTGTCCACCGGCGCCAGCCGGAAGGTGGCGTCGCGCAGGACCTCGACGAGGACGCCGCCGAGGCCGAACACGACGAGCTTGCCGAACGTCGGGTCGGTGGTGGCGCCGACGATGACCTCCTGGCCGCCGCCGACCATCTGCTGGACCTGGACCCCGTGGATGCGCGCCGTGGGGTCGTACGCGGACGCCGCGGCGAGGATCTCGCCGTGCACCCGGCGGACGTCGGCCTCACCCCGCACGTCGACGCGCACCCCGCCCGCCTCGGTCTTGTGCAGGATGTCCGGCGACACGATCTTGAGGACGACCGGGCCGCCCATGTCGGCGGCCAGCGCGACCGCCTCGTCGGCCGTCGTCGCCAGGCCCTCGCCGGGCGTGGGGATGCCGTAGGCCTCGCACACCCGCCGGCCCTCGGGCGCGGTGAGCGACCCACGGCCCTCGCGGCGGGCGGTGTCGAGGACCGCGCGCACGGTGTCGCGGTCGTGGACGGCCGCGGTGGTCGTCCCGATCTCGGTGGTGATGGCCATCAGATGACTCCGTCCGCCTGCAGCGCGGCGAACTGCTCGGCGTCGAGGCCGAGCCGCTCGCGGAAGATCCGCTCGTTGTCCTGGCCGAGCAGCGGGGAGGTCTCGACCTTCACCGGGGACTCGGAGAGCTTGATCGGGCACCCGACCGTGCGGAACGAGCCGCGCTGCGGGTGGTCGACCGTGACGATCATGTTGTTGTCGGCGAGGGACGAGTCCTCGATGAGCTCGCGGGTCGAGAGGATCGGACCGCACGGCACGTCGTGGGCGTTGAGGGCGGCGAGCACCTCCCACTTCCCGTGGTTGATCGACCACTCCTCGATCAACTGGAACATCTTGTCCAGCTTCGGGAGCCGCACCTCGGGCGTGGACCACTCGGGATCGTCGGCGAGCTCGGGCCGCCCGATCAGCTCGGCGATCGGTCGCCACCCCGGCGGCTGGACGATCACGTACACGTAGTCGTTCGGCCCGCCCGGCGCGCAGCGCACCGCCCACCCGGGCTGCCCGCCGCCGGAGGCGTTGCCGGAGCGCGGGACCTCGTCGCCGAACTCGTCGTTCGGGTACTCGGACAGCGGCCCGTGGGTGAGGCGCTGCTGGTCGCGCAGCTTGACCCGGCAGAGGTTGAGCACCGAGTGCTGCATGGCGACGGTGACCCGCTGCCCGCGCTCGGTCCGCTCGCGCTGGAACAGGGCGGCGAGGATGCCGGCCACGGTGTGGATCCCGGTGCCGGAGTCGCCGATCTGCGCGCCGGTGGCCGTGGGCGGGCCGTCCTCGGAGCCGGTCGTGCTCATCGAGCCGCCCATCGCCTGGGCGACGACCTCGTAGGCCTTGAAGTGGGTGTACGGACCGTCGCCGAAGCCCTTGATGGAGGCGTAGACGAGGCGCGGGTTGATCTCCCGCAGCCGGTCCCACGTGAACCCCATGCGGTCGACGGCGCCCGGTCCGAAGTTCTCGACCAGGACGTCGGCCGAGGCCACGAGCTCGGTGAACAGTTCCTTGCCGCGGTCGGACTTCATGTTCAGCGTGATGCTGTGCTTGTTGCAGTTCAGCATCGTGAAATAGAGGCTGTCCACGTCGGGCAGGTCGCGCAGTTGTCGTCGGGTGATGTCGCCACCCGGCGATTCGAGCTTCACGACCTCGGCGCCGAGCCAGGCCAGAATCTGCGTGGCCGACGGTCCGGACTGGACGTGGGTCATGTCGAGGACGCGGACGCCCTCCAGTGCCTTGTCCATGAATGTGTTCCCCGTCCGTGAGCAGGTCACTTGTACATCGTCTGGTTCATCGTTCCCGGGGCGTAGACCTCCGGATCGACCCAGACGTTGATGAGCGAGGGCTTGCCGGATTCGCGCGCCCGCTGGAGCGCGGGGGCGATGTCGGCGGGGTCGCGGACCTCTTCGCCGTACCCGCCGAGCATGCGGGCGAACTGGTCGTAGGGCACGTCGCCGAGGGAATTGCCGACGCGTCCGCGGTCGCGGCCGTACTTCTGTTCCTGGCCGTACCGGATCTGGTTCATCGAGGAGTTGTTGCCGACGATCCCGACGAACGGGAGATCGAAGCGCACCATGGTCTCGAAGTCCCAGCCGGTGAGGCTGAGCGCGCCGTCGCCGAACAGGCAGACGACCTCCTTGTCGGGACGGGCGTGCTTCGTGGCCATCGCGAACGGCACCCCCACGCCGAGCGTCCCGAGCGGGCCGGGGTCCATCCAGTGGCCGGGCGACTTCGGCTGCACGACCTGACCGGAGAAGGTGACGATGTCGCCGCCGTCGCCGATGTAGATCGAGTCCTCGGTGAGGAACTCGTTGATCTCGTGCACGAGCCGGTAGGGGTCGATGGGGGAGGCGTCCGAGTGCTGCCGCGGCAGCCGCTTGCGGTAGGCCTCGTCCTCCACGTTCCGCAGCTCGGCGATCCACTCCCGGCGGGCGGTCGTGGCGGCGTTCCGCCCGCCCGCGGCGTCGGCGACCGCCGAGAGCACGGTGCCGGCGTCGCCGACGATGCCGAGGTCGATGTCGCGGTTCTTGCCGACCGTGCGGTAGTCGAGGTCGATCTGGACCAGCGTCGCGTCCGGCGAGAGCCGCTTGCCGTAACCCATCCGGAAGTCGAACGGCGTGCCGACGATGATGATCAGGTCGGCGTTGTCGAAGGCGTAGCGCCGGGCGAGCTGGAAGTGCATCGGGTCGTCCGGCGGCAGGGTGCCCCGGCCGGCGCCGTTCATGAAGGCGGGCACCGCGAGCTCGCGGACGAAGCGGATCGCGTCGTCGGTGGCCCGGCACGTCCAGACCTGGTTGCCGAGCAGGACGCAGGGCTTCTCGGCCCGGCTGACGAGCTCGGCGAGGCGCTCGACGTCCGCGGGGTCCCCGAGCGAGCGGCGGGAGGCGCGGTAGGCGCCGGGTGACGGGACACGGGCCTTCTCGACCGGCACCCGGGCGTCGAGGACGTCGCGGGGGATCTCGAGGAAGCTCGGTCCCGGGGCGCCGTGGAAGCACTCGCGGAAGGCCATCGAGACCATGTCGGCCGCGCGTGCCGTGCCGGGCACCGTCGCGGCGAACTTCGTGATCGGCGACATCATGTCGACGTGGGGGAGGTCCTGCAGGGACCCCATCCGGTGCTGGCTCAGCGCCCCCTGACCGCCGATGAGCAGCATCGGGCTCTCGGCGCGGAAGGCGTTCGCGACGCCGGTGACGGCGTCGCTCGTGCCGGGGCCCGCGGTCACGACCGCACAGCCGGGCCGGCCGGTGATGCGGGCGTGGGCGTCCGCGGCGTGCGCCGCCACCTGCTCGTGACGGACGTCGACCACGTCGATGCCCTCGTCGACGCAGCCGTCGTAGATGTCGATGATGTGCCCGCCGCAGAGCGTGTAGATCGTGTCCACGCCCTCGGCCTTGAGCGCCTTCGCCACGAGGTGGCCGCCGGAGATCTGTTCCGGGGGCGCTGCGGCCTCCCGCGGTTCGCCGGCACCGTTCGTGGGGGGTGCGGCGGGGGACGTCTGTGTCATCGCGGGCTCACTCCTCGTCGGCGGGGTGTGACCGTTCCCTCGGTCGTTCAAGATCACATACTGCATACCGTATGGAGGTGGTACACCTCACTCCGTGCTCGTGTCCAGGGGTCCCGGTCGCCGACCGTGGTCCCGTGGTCGCTCGACGTAGGCGCTGACCTGCGAGGACGGGTGTACGGAAGAAAGACGACGAACGGGACGGAGAACCACGTGAAGGTTGCGATCCTGGGAGCCGGGGCGATCGGTGCCTACGTCGGCGCGTGCCTGTCGCGGGCCGGTGCGGACGTGCACCTGGTCGCCCGCGGGGCGAACCTCGAGGCGCTGCGGCGCGACGGCGTCCGGGTGCAGAGCGCCCGCGGCGACTTCGTGGCGCACCCGCCGGCCACCGACGACCCGGCCGAGATCGGTCCGGTCGACCACGTCGTGCTGGGGCTCAAGGCGAACGCCTACGCCGCCGCCGGGCCGATGGTGCGCCCGTTGCTGCACGCGACGACCTCGGTGGTCGCCGCCCAGAACGGCATCCCGTGGTGGTACTTCCACGGGCTGGGCGGCCCGTACGACGGGCGGCGGATCGAGGCCGTCGACCGCGACGGGGCGGTGAGTGCGGCGCTCCCGCCCGAGCGCGCGATCGGGTGCGTCGTCTACGCGGCCACCGAGCTCGCCGCGCCGGGCGTGGTCCGGCACGTCGAAGGGACCCGGTTCTCGGTCGGGGAGCCCGACGGCAGCGCTTCCGCCCGCTGCGCGGAGTTCGCGGAAGCGATGCAGGCCGGTGGCCTCCGCTGCCCGGTGGAGCCCGACATCCGCGACGACATCTGGGTCAAGCTGATGGGCAACATCTCGTTCAACCCGATCAGCGCCCTGACCCGCGCCACGATGGCCGGCATCTGCCGCCACGACGGCGCCCGCGAGCTGGTGCGCTCGATGATGGAGGAGACGCTGGTCGTCGCCCGCCGCCTCGGGGCCGATCCGTCGGTCTCCGTCGAGCGCCGTCTCGCCGGGGCCGAGCGCGTCGGCGAGCACAAGACCTCGACCCTCCAGGACCTCGAGCGCGGCCGGTCGCTCGAGCTCGACGTCCTGCTGCACGCGGTCGTCGAGCTCGCCGACCTCACCGAGACCGAGGTGCCGACGCTGCGCGCGGTCGCCGCCCTGACCGACCTGCTCGACCAGGGGCTTGCTCCCGGGGCCGTCCCGCCGGCGCCGTCCGCGGCCGACGCAGGGGTCGCCTGACGAGGGGTCTTGTGCTCCAGGTCACGCTTCCTCCACTCTGTGCATACAGTATGGAAGGAGCTCGCGATGATCGTCGACGACGGGCGGACCGTGCACGAGGTGCGTGACTGCGACGGCCGGCGCTACCGCACGGGCGAGGATCCCCGCGATCTCCTCGGCCGTCCCCGGGGGTCGGTCCTGGCGGCGTCAGCCGCGGCGATGGCGGCGGTGGGCGTCATGCAGTACGGCTTCGGGGCGGTGGCCCCCGCGCTGATCGCGGCGCGCGGCTGGGGTCTCGAGGGCACGTTCTGGCTGCTCGCGGGCTGGATCGTGTTCCAGGCCGGCGCCGGCTTCCCGGTCGCGACCCTGCACGGGCGGCGCGCCGTGCGGCCGCGCTCGCTGATGGTCGCGGCCGCCCTCCTGTGCGGGCTCGGTCTCGTCGGGCTCGGGGTGGGCGGTCCGCTCGGCGCCGTGGCGTACGCGGTCCTCGGCGGCAGCGGTGCCGGGATCGTGTACGCGACCTGCAGCTCCGTGGTCGCCGCCTGGTACCCGGAACGGGCTCCGCACCGGGTGAGCCTCGTGACCGGGGCGTTCGCCCTCGGCTCCCTGCCGGTGGTCGTGGCCGTCGTCGTCGCGCTCGATCCCGCCGCGCTGGGGCCGGTGCTCGTCGTCGCCGGCTTCGCGGTCCTGGTCGTCGTCGCCGCCGCGGGCGTGTTCCTCGCCGATCCGCCGCCGCACTGGTGGCCCGCCGACGTGGATCCGCGTCGCTGGGCGCTGCGTCGCGGCCCGTCACGGCTGCAGAACCCGGCCTCCGGGCGCTCGTACACCCCGCGGCAGGCCCTGCACACCCGTGCCCTGCCGCTCGTCGCGGTCGTCCTCGCCGCCGCGGTCGCGGTGTCGCTGCTCGACGCCGCCTTCCTCGTCGTCCTCGCCCTCGGGCTCGGCGCCGGTCCCGGGCCGGTCGTGCTCGCCGCCGCCCTGCTCGTCGGGTTCGCGGGCTGTGGGCGCTCGGTGGCCGTCACGGTCGCCGACCGTGTCGGGGCGGTCCGCACGATCAGCGCGGTGCTCCTGGTGCAGGCGGTCGCACAGGCCGTGCTCGCGACGGCGGCGGCCTCGGGATCGGTGGGCCTCGTCGTGGCCGGTGGTGCGCTCGCCGGCGCCGGGGGAGGAGCGTTCTATCCGTTGTTCGCCGGGCTGACCCGCGAGTTCTTCGGCCGGGACAGCGCCGTGGAGGTGCACGCGGTCGTCTACAGCGCGAAGGCCGTCGGCGGCGTGCTCGGCGTCGGGACGGCCGCGACCGTCGTGACCCAGTGGGGATTCGCCGCGGCGTTCGGTCTCGCCGTGGCGGTGTCCGCGGCGGCGGCGATGGGCGCCCGGGCCTTCACCCGCCCCGGTCTGCCGTGCACCCTGCCCGGCACCGTCGTGCGGGTCGTCGCGGGCGGGCCGGGTCAGCGCGCGTTCTCGAGCTCCTCCGCGCCCGAGGCGTCGACGCCGTCCTCCTCGGCCGCGGCCAGGTAGGACCGCCGGGTCTCCTCGGTGTGGGCGCGCATCACCGAGGAGGCCTCCTCGGTGTCACCGGCGGCGATCGCCTCGATGAGCGCGGCGTGCTCGTCCCAGGAGCGCGCCCCGCGGCGCTGCGCGACCGAGGCGTAGTACCAGCGGACCCGCCGGTCGACCTGCGCCGCGAGCTCGATGAGCACGTCGTTGCCCGACGCCCGCGTGACGGCCCGGTGGAACTCCGCGTTGGCCTCGACGATCCCGTCGCGGTCGTCGGCCTCCACCGTCGCGACGCCCCGTTGCCACAGCTCCCGCAGGTTCGCGACGTCGGCCTCGGCGGCGTTGGCCGCCGCGAGCCGGGCGGCCTCGGTCTCGAGCAGGGAGCGCACGCTCAGCAGCTGCTCGGCCTCCTGGGGGGTCGGGGCGTGCACGAACGCGCCGTAGCCGGGACGCAGCTCGACCCAGCCGTCGTTCTTCAGCCACTGCAGGGCCTCGCGCACCGGCTGCCGCGACACGCCGAGCGTCGCGGCCAGCTCGGCCTCGGCGAGGTGCTGGCCGGGCGCCAGGCTGCGGGACACGATCATCTCGAGGATCGCCTCGTACACGCTCTCGCGCAGCGGCACCGGGCGCGCAATCCGCCGCGAGGTGTCCGGTGGCGTCACGTCGGGCCCCCTCCCTCGGCCCCGAGGGGCCGGGCTTCGTACACGGACGACAGCATACGACGTACCGCGGAGCGGGGTCCGGGCGCGACCCCCGGATCGTGCGCGGAGAGTCACCGCCACCGCCGGCGCCCGGGTGTCGTAGCCTGGTCCGGCGGACGAGTCGGCCGGGCGACCGCGGCGGGCCCCACGAGGGCCCGTCGAGGAAAGTCCGGACTCCACAGGGCAGGGTGGTTGCCAACAGCAACCCGGGGTGACCCGCGGGACAGTGCCACAGAGAACAGACCGCCACCGGGTCCGCCCGGTGGTCAGGGTGAAACGGTGGTGTAAGAGACCACCAGCGTCCTGGGTGACCAGGACGGCTCGGTAAACCCCACCCGGAGCAAGGTCAAGAAGGCCGGTCCGCGAGGACCGGCCGCGCAGGTCGTCCGAGGGCTGCCCGCCCGAGACCTGCGGGTAGACCGCTGGAGCCCGCCGGCGACGGCGGGCCGAGATGGATGGTCGCCGCCCACGCTCCCGCGAGGGACGTGGGCACAGGATCCGGCTTACAGGCCGACTCGTCCGCCCCGCCCGACCTCACCCCGGTCCGTCGGGGTGGGCCAGGTCGTAGGCCCGCGAGAGCTTCTTCGGCACGACCATGCGCCAGGCGTCGACGACGAACTCCCGGGCCTCGGCCGGGTCGAGGGTCGCAAGGTCGGACTCCACCCAGTGGAAGCGCAGCTCCGAGGGCCGCGGCAGGTGGAAGCGGTGCGGCTCGGCCTCGACGAGCGCCGCCCGCTCGTCCTTCGGGAACGCGAAGCCCATCTCCGTCTCGTCCAGCGAGAACGCGACGTAGACGATCTGGCCGACGCGGAACCGCAGACGCCCGCGGACGTACACGAGGTACGAGCGCTCCAGGCTCGACCCCAGGGCCCGCACGTCCTCGACCTCGGCCACGGGACAGAGCATGTTCCCCGGAGACGACCGAAGGGGAGAGCATGCGCGTCACGACCTTCTACGCCGACCTGCGGGTGCCCGACATCGCCGCGGCCCGGGATTTCTACGCCGGCTATCTGGGGATGGACCACGAGGAGATCAACATGGACTGGGTGACCCGGTTCTCCTCCGACGCCGGCGCGAGCGTCCAGCTCGTCACCCGCGACAAGACGGCCCCGGAGGACCCGGTGGCGTCGGTGAAGGTCGACGACGTCGAGGCGGCGTACGGAGAGGCGCAGCAGCGCGGGTACGAGATCGTGCACCCTCTGACCACCGAACCGTGGGGCGTGCGCCGGTTCTTCGTGCGCGCGCCCGACGGCAACGTCCTCAACATCGTCCAGCACGTGGATTGAGCTTCTCCTCCGCTACACCCGATCGGCGGAGTGCCCTCCTGTGAGCGGTGTAACAGATGGCGGACGCCAGCCGATGGCCCTCCGGCACCGTCAAGATCGGCGGGCTCGGGTGAACGGTGGCGGGGGAGCGGGTGGCCGAGGCGGGGGCAGACGGGCAGGAGCACCCCCGGTGGCTCCAAGGGCTCGTGCTCGTGGTGCTGTTCCTCGCCGGAGTCGGCGGCATCCTCCTCGTCGCGCTGGCTCCGACCCCACCCGAGACCATCGGTGATTGGGGCCTCCTCGTCGCGGGCGCCGTCCTCTCGACCGCCGCAACGGCGGCATGGGCGAGGGGGGTGTTGCTCCGGATCGTCCCTCGGGTGACCGGGACGTTGCGCCGGATCCTGCTGGCGGCAGCTCGGCGACGGGTGCTCGTCCCCCTCGCGATCCTCGTGGCGCTCGGCATCCTGCTCGGTGCGCCGGGTCTCGACCTGTCGGGGCAGCTGAAGATCGCCCTCGCCGGCTGCTCCTCGCCGCAGGAGCTGCGCCTCGTCACCGGTCCTGACAACGACGTGACCGCTCGCGACCTCGCGCGCCGCTACGAGGCTTACACCGCTACCAGGAACCACGGGTGCCCGGAGGTCGAGCTCAGCGTCTTCACCGTGGATTCCCGCATCGTTGCGGCACATGCCGGCGCTCCCGACAGCTGGTGGGACCCGGCCACGGGACTGTCCGCGATCGGCCCGCAGCCCGATCTCTGGTTCACCTCGACACGGGCCGAGATGACACCGGTCGCCCACCCCGGGACCGCGCTCGCCGAAGATCCCCGGCCGATTGCCTCCACCCCGGTCGTCGTGGGCCTCTCGCCCTCGTCCGCGGTCGGAACCGAACAGGTGGAGGGTCGTCGGTGGTCCGAGATCTTCCGGTCACTGGTGTTCGGGGGCGAGCTCGTGGCTCGTCCCGACCCCGACGCCCCCGGCGCGGGAGCGGTCACGACGGCCGTGCTGTACGGGCAGGGCGCGCCAGGGGCGCTCGACCCCGGCCAGGTCGAGGGCGCGCTCGCTGCCGCGCGGGCGCAGGGTGGTTTCCCGACGGGTTCGTCGGCGGCTCAGCTCTGCGCGTATCGCCGGGCGACCCCCTCCGTCGGGGCGATGATGCCGGGCAGCGCCGTCGCGCGGACCGCCGTGATCACCACCGAGCAGGAACTCGCCCGCCTCGACCGCGGTGACCCTCTCGGCACCTCGTGTCCCGACGCTGTCCCCGACGGCATGTCACGGGAGGTCCGCCTCGACGCCGTCTACCCGAGCGACACCCACGGTCTCGACTTCCAGATCGCGCGGATGGCGTGGACGACAAGCTCCCGTCCGAGCGTGGCTACCTCGCCCACCACCGATGAGCAGGCCTCGCTGGCGCGCGAGTTCGAGGACTGGCTCGGCGCCGAGGACGGGAGGGCAGCGCTCCTCGCGGAGGGTCTGCGTCCCCCGGGCGACTTCTCCGCGCCCAGGGGAGGACTGCTCGACCCGCAGAACGGCGTGGATCTCAACGCCGAGGTCGACCTCTCGGGGGTGTCGGCGGACGTCTTGGCCGACATGCTCGCGCGCCATCGGGACGCGCAACCCCGCGGGCGCGTTCTTCTCGCGGTGGACACCTCGGGCTCCATGGACGCGGGGGCGCCCACTGGTACCCGGCTCGACGTGGTCCGCGGTGCGGTCGGAGGCGCGCTCCGGCTCGCAGGCCCCCGCGACGAGGTCGGCCTCTGGGTGTTCCCGGGCAGCCCGGCGAGCGCGCATCAGGAGCTGGTTCCCGTCGGCCCGGCCGCGTCGGATCGCCTCGACCAGGTCCGGCGCTCCCTCGGCACGGCACGAGCCTCCGGGAACACGCCGCTGTACCGAGCGATGGTCGACGGCGTCGGGGCAGTCGGCACGGGCGATCCGACCGTCACGTCGGGAGCCGTGGTGATCACCGACGGCGAGGACACGAACAGTGGGCTGACGCCACAGGCCGTCGCGACAGCGCTTCGGGCGGGGACTCGTCTGACCGTCATCACCCTCGGTGAGATCCGGTGCAACGGCCCGGGGCTCTCGACGTTGACGGCTGCGTCGAGCCAGGTCGAGTGCCGTGACGCCGACCCGGCGAACCTGGGGCCTGTCCTCGAGGACACCGTCGACGACATCTGGAGCGGCCGATGACCGCCGCCGACCGACCCCCACGCGATGGGCACCTACCCAGAGGGATGCCGTGGGGTGCGTTCGCGCTGACGGCGGGAATGTCGTTGCTCCTCGTCGCGCTGCTGATCGCGGCGAGCCTGCCGTTCATCGACCCCGACACCGGTCTCGAGCCTGGCCCGCTGGTCCTCGTGACCGGCCGTGATGACAGCGTCGGGCGGCAGCGGATCGAGCTCGTTCGGGAGTGGAACGCGATCCACAAGGACAACCAGGTCCAGGTCATCGAGCTCCCGCCTGTCGCGGACGCCCAGCGCAGCGAGATGATCGCGCGAGCCCAGGCCGGGGCCGGCGCGGACGTCATGAATCTTGACGTCACCCTGACCGAGGAGTTCGCGCGAAACGGCTATCTCGCACCGATCGACGAGAGCTCGGTACGCGTCGACGACTTCCTCGAGCGGCCGCTCGACAGCTGCCGCGACACGGAAGGTCGCCTGTGGGCGCTGCCGTTCAACACCGACCTCGGCCTCCTCTACTACCGGCGTGACCTCCTGCAGAGCCTGCTCGGTCGCCCGAACGCCGACCCGCCCCGCACCTGGCGGGAGCTGCAATCCGACGTCGAGGACATCCGCCGGACGGGATACCGAGGTCCGGCCTACGTCGGTCAGTTCGCGGACTACGAGGGCCTGACAGTGAACGCCCTGGAGCTCGTCCGAGGAGAGGGCGGCGAGGTGGTCGGCCCCGACGGGTCCGTCACCGCCGGTGCGCACCTGCCCGACATCGAGACGGCGTTCAGTCGTCTCGGCGTGCTCTCCCTCGGCCTCGCGGGACAGACCGAGGACGAGAGTTCCGAAGCGTTCCGGGCCGGCGGCGCGGTGTTCATGCGGAACTGGCCGCGCGCGTACCTGGCCCTGTCGGCGACCCGCGAGGCCGGCCAGCCCGACCGGGAGATCGGTGTGACGACCTTGCCCGACGACTCCGGGATCCTCGGTGGACAGAACCTGGCGATCTCCAGCCAGACCGAGCGGCCCCGGGCCGCGCGAGCGTTGATCGACTTCCTGACGAGCGACCGCAGCGAGCAGATCCTCTTCGACCGCGGTGGGCTGCCGGCGGCACGGGCTGTGGTGTACGAGGACCCGGAAGTGCGTCGCCGCTACCCGTTCGCCGCGGAACTGCGCGCCGGGCTCGACGACGCCCTGCCTCGGCCGTCGTTGGTGCACTACGCGCGGTTCTCGGCGGTCTTCCGGCAGACCGCCGCCGAGTACGGCAACGGGAGTCGCCGGAGCCTTCCACCGGATTTCGTGCCGCGACTCGAGGATGCGGCGGCCGGCCGGATCGCGTTCGACTGAGGATCATCCGGCCCGCTCGAGTCATGAGGGCTGGTCCTGGTGGCGTCCGGGCCGGCGACCGGACGTCGGGGTAGACGGTCGTCAACGACCTCCACGCCGCCGGAGCGACCACGTCCTCGACCGGTGTCGCACTCCTCCTGTATCGACAGCGATGAGTGAATGACGGGCGTGGGTGCTGGTCTCAACGAGTGAACGAGCCGCCGATCATGCCGTGCGCCATCACACTGTGACGCTCCCTCGAGAGGAGGCGCCATGAGCGTCATGATCACGATGAAGTTCCCGATCTCGGCGGACGTCATGGAGAAGACCGTCGCCGATCATCGCGAGATGATCATGTCCATCACGCAGGACGGGCAGCGCCAGGGACTCATCCGCCACCAGTTCGCCGAGGACTCGGAGGGCAACGCCCTGGTCGTGGACGAGTGGCCGGACGAGGAGACGTTCCAGCGGTTCTTCGCCGCGCAGGAGGACATCAAGAAGGTGCTGGCCGCGGCGGGGGTGATGAGCGAGCCCGTCGTGACCGTGTGTCGGATCATCGAGACACCCGATCGCGTCTGAGGCCGACGATGACCACGACGAAGCCGGCCGTGAACGTCGATCCCGCGGTGCTCGAGGCGCTGGTCGGGCAGATCGTCACCGATGCGGGCGCCGCGCTGGTGGTGCCGCTGGGACTGCTCGGTGACCGGCTGGGCCTGTTCACCGCGATGGCGGGCCGCGACGCGATGACCGCCGCGCAGCTCGCCGCCGAGACCGGTCTCTCCGAGCGCTACCTGCGGGAATGGCTCATGACCATGGCCGCGGCCGGCTACATCACCTACGACGGCGGGGACGACGACGGGTCCGCCCGGTCCGGGCGCTTCCGCCTGTCGCCGGAGCAGGCCGAGGTGTTCACCAACGCCGACAGCCCGGCCTACCTCGCGGGCGCCTTCCAGAACCTCACGGCCGCGACGCGCATGCTCGACCGTCTCACCGAGGCCTTCCGCACCGGCGGGGGGATCGGCTGGCACGAGCAGCACGAAGACATGTTCCGCGGGACGGAGCGCTTCTTCCGGCCGGGCTACCTCGCGAACCTCACCGGCTCCTGGATCCCCGCCCTGACCGGGATCGACGAGCGGCTCCGGGCCGGCGGAACGGTCGCCGACGTGGGCTGCGGGCTGGGCTCCTCGACGATCATCATGGCGGAGGCCTACCCCCGGACCACATTCGTCGGTCTGGACTACCACCCCGGCTCGGTCGAGCTCGCCCGCGACCGTGCCGACGCCGCCGGGGTCGCCGACCGCGTGGCGTTCCGCGTGGGTCCGGCGATCGACCTGACCGGACAGTACGACCTGGTCACCTTCTTCGACTGCCTGCACGACATGCCGGACCCCGTCGGGGCGCTGCGTGCCGCCCGCAGCGCGGTCGACGACGGTGGCTCGGTGATGCTGGTCGAGCCCATGAGCTGGGACTCGGTCCCCGAGGCACTCAACCCGCTCGGCCGGCTGCTGTTCGGCGCGTCGATGTTCGTGTGCCTGCCGAGCGGACTCTCGGCCGACCCCGGCGCGGGACTCGGGAACCAGGCGGGGCCGGCACGCACCTGCGAGCTCGCGCGCGACGCGGGCTTCGGGGACGCCCGGTTGGCGACGTCCACCGAGGTCAACCTCGTCTACGAGCTGCGGCCCTGAGTTCTGCGGGTGACGTCGTGGTCGGGGCGGTGGTCCACGACCACGGCGTCACCCGCACGGGCGGGGGTTCGGGCGTAGCACCCGGAGAGGTAGCGACGCAGGACACCGATCAAGGTCGCGAGAAATCTGTCTTCACTCGATTGGAGGTGGAGGGTTGCTCGCAGCCGCCGAGAACAGCCCTCTATGGTGATCCCGACTGTTACTCATGTGACGGATGGGACGGATGGGGCCGATGTTCACTCCGCGGCAGCGGGTCATCCTGCGCCAGATCGTCAGCCCGCCCTACATCTATCGATGGGCCGGTCTGGTGACGACGATCGGGCTCATGGTCGGCGTCACCGTCGTCGTGCTCGCCGACGTCGGCGCCCCGACGGTGGTCGCGGCCGGCGCGAACCCTGCGGTGTCGTCGGCCCCGGCGGGCATCCGGGCCCGGACGGTCGAGGACGCGCCCGCGTTCGGGATGCCGGGGGAGGCCCGTCCCGCGATCACCCCGTCGCTGCTGTCGGTGACGTCGACGACGACCGACCGCCCGACCGTCGCCCTCACGTTCGACGACGGGCCGAGCACCTTCACCCCGCAGGTGCTCGACATCCTGGCCGAGCACCGCGTCCGCGCGACGTTCTGCATGATCGGCAACCAGGCCGTGGCCGAGCCCGCGATGGTGCAGCGGGTCGTGGCCGGCGGGCACCGGCTCTGCGACCACACGTTCACCCACGACGCCACCGTCGGTTCGGTGGACGCGGGGCTGATGAGCACCCAGCTGGGCCGCAGTCACCAGTCGCTGGCCACCGTCGTCAACCCGCCCGTCTCGGTCGACTACTTCCGTGCCCCCGAGGGCAAGTGGTCGCCCCAGCTCGACCACGTCGCCGCCGCGAGCGGCATGCGGCCGCTGGGGTGGTCGGTCGACACCCTCGACTGGACCCAGCCCGGCGTCGCGTCGATCGTCCAGGCCGTCCAGCGGTCGGTGCACCCCGGCGCGGTGATCCTCTTCCACGACGGCGGCGGGCCTCGCGAGCAGACCGTCGAGGCGCTGCGCCAGGTCATCCCGTGGCTCCAGGACCAGGGCTACGAGTTCACGTTCCCGACCTGACGGTCAGTGCTTGCGGATCACCTTCTCGGCGCCGCCCTCGCGCCACGTGGTGACGTCGAGGTGGCCCCCGCCGACCGCGAGGGACGCCGCGCCCACGACGTCGGCCCGGAAGAAGGTCGGGAACTCCTGCCCGCGGAGGTCGAGGCCGATGTCCTGGAAGAGGGCCTCGGCGTAGCGCTGGTGCAGGGCCTCGTCGCGCACGTCCTCGACCCGGCCCCAGATCTTGGCGTCGCCCTCGCCGACGTGGGTGTCGACCGTCGCGGTGTGCAGCGTGAAGCGCGGGTCGGCGACGAGGTCGGCGAACTTGGCCGTGTCCGGCATGCCACCGATCCATAGATCGCCCTCGAAGAACCGCGGCTCCATCGGGCTGACGCGGGGCCAGCCGTCCGGGCGCAGGGTGCCCAGCATGCACAGGTTGCCGGTGGCGGCGTGGCGGCGCGCGAAGACCTCGGCGATGTGGGGCGCGGCGGCCGCGAAGTCGGTCCAGAGAGCCATGCGTCGGACGCTAGACGTGACCCCCGACACCCCCAGGCGCTCAGGCCGCCCCGGTCCCGTCCGCG
The DNA here is from genome assembly GCF_054796175.1 of Actinomycetospora sp. C-140. NCBI lineage: Bacteria > Bacillati > Actinomycetota > Actinomycetes > Pseudonocardiales > Pseudonocardiaceae > Actinomycetospora > Actinomycetospora sp. C-140. Next base: position 229,573 of record NZ_JBTWNF010000010.1, read on the forward strand.
TCGAGCCGGCGCCGCAGGTTGTCGCGGGCCTGCAGGGCCGCGGGCATGCCCTCGCGGGGGCCGTCGGGGGACTCGCTCGCCTCGCGGCGCCGTTCGCGCAGCAGTGCCTGCATGGCGGCCGGATCGGTGCCGAAGGCGTCGGTCTGGTCGTCGATGGAACGCATGCCCCCACCGTGCACGACACCGCGGCGGCGCCGGAGGCGCCCCCCGGATCGTGGCGTGTCGGCGGCGGTGTGCGCCGGTCGACGTCGCCCTTGACCAGCACGGATGGCGGGTGCCCATGACGCCGTGTCGTCGGCCACGATGCCGACATGGTCGCCGACGTCGTCACGGACTACTGGTCGCTCGGGGCCGAGGTGGACGACCTCGGCGACGCCGTCCTCGTGCACCGCCCCGGGCTCCCGCGCTCGACCTTCCTGCACCGCCTGCGCCCCCGTGGCGTCGAGGAGCTGGACTCGGCGCTCGACGCCGCCCGGACCATCGCGCAGGTCCCGCAGATCGTGCTGGACCCGGACACGCCGCCGTTCGTCGAGGCGGAGCTCGTCGTCCGCGGGTGGCGGGTCGACACGTCCGTCCAGCTGGTCCTCCCGCCCAGGGTCCCGGGCCCGGCGCCCGACGGGCCGGTGCGGCCGGCCGCGGATGCCGACCGCGACACGCTCCGCGCGCTCTTCCGCGCCGACCACCTCGAGACGGACCGCCGGTCGGGGCGGGCGCCGCGCAGCGAGGAGCGCACCGACGCGACGGTCGAGGAGCGGTGGGCGCTCGGGCCGTCGGTGCACTGGTTCGTCGCGGACGACGGCGAGGGCCCGGTCGGGTTCTTCGCGAGCTGGGCCGGCGGCGCGCGGGGGACCGGGGTGGTCGAGGACCTGTTCGTCCGCGAGGACCGTCGTGGCCGGGGCTACGCCCGGGCACTGATCGGGGCGGCGGTGGCCGACGCGCGGGTCGGCGGCGCGGGTCCGGTGGTGATCGGTGCGGACCCGTCGGACACGCCGATGACGTGGTACGCGCGTCTCGGCTTCCGGCCCACCGTGATCCTGCGGTCGCTCACGCCCCCGACGTGAGCGCGTCGCGCACGATGCGGTCGATCGTCGACCGCTGCGGCACCCAGCCCAGCACGGACCGCGCGTCCGCGGGGTCGACGGTGACCGTCCGGGGCTCCGGAGCCGCGTCGCGGTGCGCGACGGCGACCGGGCGGCCGGTCACGCGCTCGACCGACGCCAGCACCTCCCGGATCGTCACCGGACGGCCGCTCCCGATCGGGACCGCCCGGAACGACCCAGGGGTGGCGACGTCGAGGGCGGCGACGAACGCGGCGGCGGCGTCGTCGACGTGCACCAGGTCCCGCACCGCCGAGCCGTCGCCGTTCACCGTGAACGGCGTGCCCCGACCGGCCGCGGCCAGGATCGCGGGCAGGAGCCGGGATCCGTCGGTGTCACCCGGGCCGGCGACGTTGGCCAGGCGGAGCGAGACGGCGCCGAGGGCGCCGGTCGCCGACGCGTCCCGCGCGGCCAGGTCGGCGGCGAGCTTCGCCGCGCCGTACGGGTGCGCGGGCGGGACGTCGCCGCGGATCGCCGCGGTCGAGGCGAGGACGAGCCGCGCGCCCGGCCGGAGGGCGCCGAGGACGGCGAGCGTGCCGCCGAGGTTGGTGCGCCAGGTGCCCAGCGGGTCGGCGAGGGAGTCGCGCACCCGCACCACCGCGGCGAGGTGGCACACCGCCTCGACGTCGGCGAGCACGGCCGCGACGTCACCGGGTCGCTCGACGTCCGCGACCGCCCGCGTCACGGGCACGACGTCGTGACCGGCGCCGGCCAGCACGGACACGACCGCCCGCCCGACGAAGCCGCCGGCGCCCGTCACCGCCACCCGCACGGGCGGGAGCCTCGCACATCCGCACGATCGAAGTGAGGCTAGCCTTACCCGGACGCGGACCCTAGTGTCGTCAGCGGTAGCCCAGCGACACCGGAGGCCGGACCGTGAGCGAGCACCAGCCCTTCTCCCAGGTCCTGCGGCGATCCACCGCCGCGGCCCACGAGCGCGCCCACCACTCCACCTACATGGACGCCCTGCTCGACGGGCGACTCGCGCTGGACGACTACGCGACGCTCGTCGTGCAGTACTGGCACGTCTACGGCGCGCTCGAGGACGGGGCGGACCGGCTGGCCGGCGACCCGGTGGTCGGCGGCTTCGCGGTCGACGCGCTGCGGCGCCGCGAGGCGATCGCCGCGGACCTCGCCGCCCTGCGCGGACCCGGCTGGACCGACGACCTCACGCCGCTGCCGGCCACCGCCCGCTACGCGTCCCGCATCCGCGCCATGGTCGACGAGTGGCCCGGCGGCTGGGTGGCCCACCACTACACCCGCTACCTCGGCGACCTCGCCGGCGGACAGGCGGTGCGCGGCCTGCTCCGGCGCACCTACGGCGTGACGGGCGACGGGGCGCGGTTCTACGACTTCGCTGCTCTCGGTCCCGTGCCGCCGTTCCGGACGCGGTACCGGGCGCTGCTCGACGCCGCCGCGTGGGACGACGTCGAGCGCGCCCGGATCGCGGACGAGGCGTGCCACGCGTTCGAGCTCAACATCGCGATGCTCGCGGACCTCGCCGGCACGGTGCCGCCGGAGCACCTCGCGGCCTGAGGCCGCGCTACGTCTCCCGCCGCGCCACGGCCAGCCACGCGGGCAGGTCGACGTGCCCGCCGACCGGCACGCCGAGCTTCGCGGCCTGGTCGTCGTCGGGGACGCGGCCCCGGTAGGTGCTCTCCCGGATCTCCTCGAGCGTCCAGCCGGGCCTGCCGAACGCGGTGCGGATCTCGTCGTCGGTGACCTCGGGACCGAACGCGGGCCCGGGCGCCAGGCCCAGCAGCACGACGCGACCCCCGTCGACGACGACGTCGCGCAGGGCGTCGACGTACCGCGCCTGGTCGGCGCCGTCGAAGATGTGGAACAGGGCGCTGTCGAGCACCGTGTCGAACCCGCGCAGGGTCGCCGGGTGCATGGCGTCCGCCTCGACGAACTCCGGCTCGACGCCGTGGGCGGCCGCGACGGCACGCGCCCGGTCGAGCGCGGCGGGCGCGGAGTCCGCGCCGACGACGTCGTAGCCCCGCTCGGCGAGCAGGACGGCGTGCTCGCCGGTGCCGCAGCCGAGGTCGAGCACCCGACCGCGGAGCAGGCCCTCGGCCTCGGCGGCGACCACGGCGGGCTGTGGCTCGCCGATGATCCACGGCGGCTCGCCGGAGACGTAGGCCTCCTGGAAGGCCGAGGGTGCGGGGGTGGTCATGGGGACCTCCGGGCGTCGTGGACGGTGACGCACCCGATCCTGTGACCTCGACCTTCCTCGAGGTCAAGGGCGCAGGGCCCCCGCTCCGCCGGTCGTGCCCTCAGTCGTGCGCCATGAACAGGGTGGCGCCGCCGCTGGCGAAGTTCGGGACGTCGGCGGCGGCGGTCTGGCCCGCCTCGGAGCTCATGCCCGCCTGCAGGTCCTCGAGCGAGTCGAAGGAGAGCTCGGCGATGAGGTGGTAGGGCGCCGGGTTCGCGTCCAGCGAGGCGCAGTGCCGGTAGGTGAACGACTTGAGGCCGGGAATCTTGTCGGCCAGCGGCGCGTGCACGTCGCGGTAGTACGTGTCGAACGCCGCGGGGTCGGTCGGGTGGCCGTAGAGGACGGTGACGATGTGCATCGGATCACCCCACCACGCACGACGGCCCCGGAGCCAGGACCGATCGCGAAGGTCCCGGCGCCGGGGCCGTCGAGGGGGGAGCGGGCCGGGTCAGCGGCCGTGCTTCTCGATCACGGCACCGAGGCCGGGCAGGGCCTCGACGACGTTCTCCTGCGCCTTCGGGCGCAGCTTGCCGTAGATCGACGTGACCGCGGCGCGGTTGCTGCGCTCGGCGCGCCGGTCGGTCACCGTCAGCAGGGCCTCGGAGGCCTCGTGCGGGCGGGTCGCCAGGAACGTGCCGAAGTCGCCGGTGGCCTCGGTGGTGAACGTCGCCCAGAAGGGCTCGAGCTGCTCGACGAAGTCGTCGAGCATCTTGTCGATCGCCTCGCGGACGAAGCCCGGCTTGACCTTCTTGACACCCGCGTAGCCGGTCTTGACGACCCCGCCCGACAGGCCGCTCTTGTTCGCGACCTCGCTGTCGACGAGAGCGTTCAGGTCGTCGACGACGGCGCCGCGACGATCCGTGTCGAGAAGGCGTGCCTTGAGCGTCTCGGCCATCGCTGTCCTTCCTCGGGGAGCAGGGAGCGGGGCCGACCGTACGACAGGTCGGGGGAGGGATCTCCGGCAGGTCCCCGGCCGAACGACACCGATGTGGTTCAGGACCGGTCGTCGTGGGCCGCGAGGAACGCCTCGAGGTCGGCCCAGGAGTTCTCGCGGGCGCGGCGCCCGGCCAGCACGCCGAGGTGTCCGCCCGGGCGCACGACGAAGCGCAGATCCGGGCTCGCGGTGAGGAGCTCGGTGGCCCGCTCGACCGCCGCGACCGGGGCGATGACGTCGTCGGCACCCGCCACGAGCAGCACCGGGACCCGGACGTCGGCCAGGCGGACGGGGCGCCCGGCGAGCGCGAGACGGTCCTCGGCGAGGTCGTTCGACCGGACGACGTGGTGGTAGATCTGCCCGAACGCCCGCCCGGGGTAGGCGGTCATGTTGTCCATCAGCAGGTCGACGGCCTCGATCTGCTCGAGGAGCTGCCGGTCGTCGAGGTGCGTCAGCACCGTCACCGGCTTGGTCAGGTAGCGCTCGACGCTGCTGAGCTGGAACGCCCACTTGACCACCGTCGCCGGGAACGACCCGAGCGTGCGGTACGCCGCCGAGAACACCCGCCCGCCGGTGTACTCGGCCACCGAGCGGAACGGGGCCACGAGGGGCACCGCGGAGACGTCGACGGGCGACGCGAACGCCGTCACCGAGCGGATCGGGGCGCCGGAGACGTCGCTGGCCGCCGCGAGCAGGGTGAACAGCCCGCCGAGGCTCCAGCCGGCCAGGTGGACCGCCGTGTCGTCGTGGCGGTCGGCGACCGCGTAGAGCGCGGCCGGGACGATCTCGTCGACCCACAGCTCGAGCCCCCGGCGTCCGGCGGCCCGGCCCGTGGCGTCGTAGGTGACGATGTAGGTCTCGCGCCCGGTCGCGAGCAGGTCCTCGACCATGCTGGCGCCGCGGCGCAGGTCGAACGCGAAGTCCGGCGCCCCGAGCGGGGGCACGAGCAGCAGCGGGGCGAGCGCCGGGTCCGGCGTCACCGTCGGCTCGTAGCGGTGCACGGTGTAGCCGTCGCCGAGCAGCACCGGCAGCCGCGGCATCCGGCGCGTGTCGGCGAGGTGCCCGCGGCTGACCCAGTCCCAGAGGTTGTCCCAGGCCTCCACGACCGAGCGGGTGGGGTCTGCGCCGCGCGCCGAGCCCCCGGTCGACGGCGCGGACGCCTCCTCGTGGGGCAGCTGCTCGGCGGTCACGCGGGCCGATCGTAGGGCCGTCCGTGATGACCCGGAACACGAACGTCACTCACGCGTCGTGATCTCTGCTCACGGTCGGTGACGCGGCGTGGCGCGCGCCACGTCTGTTCCCGCAGCTCGACACGGAGATCCGGTCGATCCGGGCTGGGCCGTCCGGGCCGCCGCTGCTCCGCCCGATCGTCCGAGCCACCACTACACCCACACCGCGTTGGATCAAGTGGCGCCGCCCCGGGTCCACCGCTCGGGGCGGCGAGGCGCCCCGCACCGAGGTCGCCGGACGGGGTGAGGAGAGAGGGCACCGTGGTCGAGCGTGCGGCGGGGGCGATGTTCGGGGGAGCGCCCGGGGGCGACATCCGGAGCGAGACGCCCTGCGACCCGCCGCGCGGCGAGCACGACGACCGGCGCCGGCGGCGCTCTCGGTTCACCGCGGGCGTCGGCGTCGGGCTCATGGGCGCGGCGTCCCTGACGACCGCCGTCTACCAGACGATCACCCAGTCCTCGACCACCGTGAGCCTGCCGGGCGAGGTGGCGGAGGTCGACACGCCGCTGCCGTGGGGCGCGGCGACCGCGGTGCCGGCCGGTGCGCCCCCGTCCTCGGCGACGATCACCCCGACCGTCGCCGACCTGGCCCTGCGCGCCGACCAGCAGCCCCTCCCGGGTACGGCGGCGCCGCCCGCGCCGGGCTCGCCCGCACTCGGTGTCCCGACCACCGGCGGCCCGCTCGCCGGGGTGCCGGGGCCCGACACGGCCGGTCCGCCGCCACGCGTCGACCGGCCGACGTCCCCGACGGGGACGGGCACCCCGAGCGGCACGCCCAGCGGCACGGCCGGCAGCACCCCGTCGAGCACCACGCCGCCGTCCTCGGAGACCTCGGACACCTCGGCGCCGCCGTCGTCGACTCCCGAGCCGTCGAGCCCCGGGTCGTCGACTCCCGAGTCGTCGAGCCCGGAACCGTCGAGCCCGCCCAGCTCCGAGCCGTCGAGCCCGGGACCCTCGAGCCAGGAGCCCACGTCCTCGGCGCCGGAGGGCGGCTCGACGCCGCCGTCCTCGGGTGCGGCCGAGGGCTGACCCCGCCGAACGCCGACGGCCCCGTCCCCGGGAGCGGGGACGGGGCCGTCGGTGCGCGGGACCCGGTGGTGCCGTGCTCAGCCGCGCGGGCGGCGCAGCGCGGTGCGGTGCTCGGGACGCAGGTGGTAGATCACGGCCGGCAGGACGACGACGGCCACGAACGGCAGCCCGACCAGCGGCAGGACGAAGAGCAGCGCCAGGCCGACGAGCATGACGACCAGGGCCGTCAGCGGGTTGGTCGCGAACGCGCCGAGGCGGGCCAGACGCGGGCTGCGGCGGGCAGCCGTGCCGGCGCGGTCGGCCAGGCCCGTGACGCCCGCGCGCGCGGTCGGTCGCGACGCGGCGGGGACGGGGCGGGGCAGGGTCGGGGTGCTGTGCGGCCAGGGGAGAGCCATCGGGGTGCGTCGGTCCTTCGGGGTCGTCAGGTTCCAGCGGGGCGCGTCGGGGGACCGCGTCGGAGCTCGGGTGGCTCCGGGTGGCTCGAGGCCACCCGACCGTGCTCCGGGGGCGTCGCGGGGATCGACACCCGACATGACGCCCGGGGGGTCCAGCGGGTTCCCGGCAGTTCGGTATCGATTCGGCAACGGCGGGTGCCCGGCGTCGGCGCCCATCATCCACCTGTCACCCACATGGACGGGATGACCTGAGAGGGTGATCCTGACGGCGGCTCTAGGGTGTCGCCGATGACTGCTCCCACCGAGCTCGACCCCGGGGCGCGTGCGCTGCTCGGGCGATGGTCGGGCGAGCCGGCGATGTTCGAGGGCGCGACGGCGGACGACGTCTCCGGCCCGCGGGCCCGGTTCGCCGCCCAGCTCACCGAGTCGGCGGGCCCGGCTCCACGTGTCCCGGAGGTCCGCGATGCCGCCGGCGTCCCCGTCCGGGTGCACCGGCCCGCGGCGTCCCCGTCCGGCGCGTGGGCGGTGTTCCTCCACGGCGGGGGCTGGGTGCTCGGCGGCGGCGACGCCTACGACGCCGTGGCCGCCCGGCTCGCGGACGATCTCGGGGCCGTGGTGGCCGCCGTCGACTACCGGCTCGCGCCCGAGCACCCGTTCCCGGCCGCCCTGGAGGACGCGCAGGCCGCGATCCGGGCGCTGCAGGACGAGCCGCCCGCCGGCGTCGGCCCGTCCCGGTGGGCGCTCGTCGGCGACAGCGCCGGGGCGAACCTGGCGGCGGTCGCGGTGCTCGCGCTGCGCGACGAGGACCGGGCACCGGCGGCGAGCCTGCTGGTCTACCCGCCGCCGGACTTCGAGGGGCGCTATCCCTCGGTGACGGAGAACGCCGAAGGCTACTGGCTGACCGCCCGCGACGTGCGCGCCTGCTCCAAGCTCTACCTCGCGGGCCACGACCCGCGCGGCGACGTCCGGCTCTCACCGTTGCGGGCGGAGTCGTTGGCCGGGCTGCCGCCGACGATCGTGGCCACGGCCGGCTTCGACCCGCTGCGCGACGCCGGGCACGCCTACGCCGACGCGCTCGCCGCCGCGGGTGTGGACGCCCGTCGCCGCGAGCATCCCGCCCTCGTGCACGGCTTCTACGGGTTCACCGCCGCGGTCCCGGCCGCGGACGCCGCCGTGGGGGCGCTCCACGCCGAGCTCGCCGGGCTGCTCGCGCCCGAACGCGATCGATGCTGATCGTGGTAGGAACCGTCCGTTCTGACCGTTCGTGCCAGGGAGTCACCGCGTGACCGACGCCAGCGAGGCCATCGACCCGACCACGCTCACCGTCGGCGTGCTCGGCGGCACCGGCAACCAGGGCAAGGGCCTGGCGCTGCGCTGGGCGGCCGCCGGGATCAAGGTGATCGTCGGCTCGCGCGCCGCCGAGCGGGCCGAGAACTCGGCGCAGGAGTACTGCCAGGCCACGGGCGTCGACCACGTCAGCGGCACCGACAACGCCAGCTGCGCCGCGCAGGCCGACGTCGTGCTCGCCGCGGTCCCGTGGGAGTCGCACGCCGAGACCCTGCGAGGCCTGGCCGAGCCGCTCCGGGGCAAGATCCTGATCGACTGCGTCAACCCGATCGGGTTCGACAAGAAGGGGCCCTACCCGCTGCCCGTCGAGGAGGGCAGCGCGGCGCAGCAGGCCGAGCAGCTGCTGCCCGACACCCGGGTGACCGCGGCGTTCCACAACGTGTCGGCCGTGCTGCTCGCCGACCTGGAGCAGCCGCAGGTCGACTGCGACGTGCTGGTGCTGGGCGACGACCGCGAGGCGACCGACGTCGTGCGCGCCCTCGCCGACGCCATCCCCGGGGTGCGCGGGATCTACGGCGGCCGGCTGCGCAACGCCTACCAGGTGGAGTGCCTGACGGCGAACCTCATCGCGATCAACCGGCGCTACAAGGTCCACGCGGGCATCAAGATCACCGACCTGGACTGAGGCGGGGCCGCCGGCGGCGGTTACTGGCTGGTATCGCTCGCTGAGCGAGCCATACCAGCCAGTAACCGGGTGCGCCGCCCGATACTGCGTCGGTGCAGGTCACGCCGGGGGGCGCGCCGCTCGTGGGGCGCGCGGACGAGATCGGGGCGCTGGTGGGCGCCGCGCTGTCAGGGCCCGGCGGCGTCACGCTCGTCAGCGGCGAGGCGGGCAGCGGGAAGACGCGCCTGCTCGAGGAGGTCGCCGCGCGCGCCGCGGCGGCGGGCGCGCGCGTCCTGCGGGGTCACGCGGTGCCCGGCGGCGGTCCCTACCGGCCGCTCGCCGAGGCCCTGACCGGCGCCGCGGACCCGGCGCTCGCCCACGACCCCCGACTCGCGCCGTTCCGGGCGGTGCTCGCCCGCATCCTGCCCGCCTGGACCGCGGCGCCGTCCGACGGCGGCGCCGGCCCGCACCTGGTCGACCCGGTCCTGGTGCTCGGCGAGGCCGTCGCCGACCTGCTCGGGGTGATCGCGGGGGAGGGGCGGGTCCTCGTCGTCCTCGACGACCTGCACTGGGCCGACCGCGACACGCTCGCCGTCCTCGAGTACGTCGGCGGGCGCCTCGGCGGGACGCGGGTCCTCGCGTCGGTGCGCTCGGACGAGCACCCGCCGGACGGGCTCGCGCCGCTGCGTCGCGGCCTCCGGGGGACGACCGTCGAGCTCGGGCGTCTCGCGGCGGAGGACGCCGGCGCGCTCGCCGCCGCGGTGCTCGGCGGGGAGCTCGCCGAGGAGGTGCGCGACCACGTCGTCGACGCCGCCGAGGGCCTGCCGCTGCTGGTCGAGGAGCTCGCGGCCCGCCTCGCCGAGTCCGGCGCGGTGGTCCGGCGCGACGGCCGGTGGGTGGCCGCCGGCCCGCTCCCGCGCGAGGTGCCCGAGGCCTTCGCCGAGGCCGTCGGGGCCCGCGTGGCCGCGCTCGACCCGGACGCCCGCGGCGTGGTGCGCGTCGCCGCGCTGCTCGGCCGCGACCTGCCGTGGGATCTGCTGCCCGCTGCCGCGCAGGTGGACGCGGCCGCTGCCGCCCGTGCGGTGCGCCGCGCCGTCGACGCCCGCCTGCTCGTGGCCGGCACGGACGGGAGCCTGCGCTGGCGCCACGCCCTGACCCAGGACGCGGTGCTGTCCGCGCTCACGGGTCCGGAGCGGGCGGTCCTCGCCGCCGGGGCCGCCCGCGCGCTCGACTCGTCCGACCGCGCCGACCTCGCGGGCCCGCTGTTGGCCCGGGTCGCCGAGCTGCACGCCCGCGGCGGCGACCCCGATCGGGCCGCGGAGCTCCTGCTGCGCCACGCCCGCGAGCACAGGGCGGCGGGAGCGCCGGCCGCCGCGCTCGCGACCCTCGAGCAGGCCACCGCGCTGGCCGGTGCGGCGCACCGGGTGCCCCTCGTCGTCGAGCGGGTCGAGGTGCTCGCGCTCGTCGCCCGCACCGACGAGGCGCTGAGGGTCGGCGAACCGCTGCTCGGCGCGGCCCGGGGCGCCGAGCGGACGGCGCTCGCCCTGGCGCTCGCCCGTGCCTGCGTGGTCGCGGACCGTCTCGACGAGGCCCGCGCGATGCTCGCGCGCGCCGGCGACCCCGACGACCCCCGACTGCTCGCCCTCAGCGCCGCCGCCGCCCTGGGCGCGGGACGGGCGACCGAGGCGCTGCGGCTCGCCGAGCGCGCCGTGCCCGCCGCCGAGGAGGCCGGGTTGCCGGAGGCGGCGTGCGAGGCCCTCGAGGTGGTCGGGCGGGCGCAGCGACGCGCGGATCCCGACCGGTCCGCGGCCGCTTTCGGGCGGGCCGCCGAGATCGCCGAGCACCACGACATGACGGCCTGGCGCGTCCGCGCGCTGGCCGAGCTCGGCGTGGCCGACATCTTCGGGTCCGGGGACGGGGCCGCGCTGCGGCGTGCGCGCGAGCTCGCCGCGGAGGCCGGGATGCTCGGCACCGCGACGATGCTCGAGCTGCAGCTCGTGGCCGTCGAGAACGGGCGGTCGGGGCCCGTGGCCGCGGGGGCGGACGCCGAGCGGTCGGCGGGACGGGCCGGGCGCCTCGGACTGCGCGGCATGCGCGCCCAGGCGCTGGGGTTCGTGGCGCGCGGGCGGGTGTTCGCCGACCGGGTCGACGAGGTCGACACCCTGCTGGCCGAGGCCGCCGGGCTCGCCGCGAACCCGGTGCACATCGAGTCCGCCCGCGCCCTCTCCGAGGCCCACGACCGCTGGCTCGCCGGCGACCTGACGGCGGCCGTGCCCGCCTACGACCGCGCGATCGACGTCCTGCGTCGCGCCGACGGGGCGAGCCCCACGCCGTCGTGGGGCGAGCGGGCCGTGCTGCGGACCGCGCTGGCGCCCGACGACCCCGGCCCGCGGGAGGAGCTGCGCGCGTCCGACGTGCTCGTCCAGTCCCTCAACCGCGGGGCCCTGCACCTCTGCGACGCCGTCGCCGCCGTCGAGCGGGGCGAGGACCCCGCACCCGACCTCGCCGTGGCCGACGAGCTCCTCGCGAGCCGGCCGTTCTTCCGCCACCTGATGCGCTGCTACCTGCTCGAGCACACGGTCCTCGGGGACCCCGTCCCCGTCCTGCACGAGGTCCTGGCCTGGGCCGCCGGCACCGAGGAGATCCGCTTCACGCGGTGGTGCCAGGCGCGCCTGCGGGCGCTCGGGGCCCCGGTGCCCCGCCCGCGGCGCGACACCACCGACGTGCCGCCGGACCTGCGGGCGCGCGGCGTGACCGGGCGCGAGATGGAGATCCTGCGTCTCGTCGGCGCGGGACTGGCCAACCCCGAGATCGCGGCCCGGCTGCACCTCTCGCGGCGCACGGTCGAGACCCACGTCGGGAACCTGCTGGCCAAGACCGGGACGGCGAGCCGCGCCGGGCTGGCTGCGTCCGTGCGCCCGCCGCCCTGACTCCGTGCGCCGCACGGATACGGCCACGCCGCCCGGGCGGCACCGTCGTCACCATGACGAACACACACGAGATCACCGCCGGCGACGTCGACCTGGGCGAGGTCCGGCTCCACTACCGCGAGCGGGGTTCGGGTGCGCCGGTCGTGCTGGTGCACGCCGGCGGCTTCGGGGAGTGGTTCGCCCCGGTCTTCGACGAACCGGCCCTCGACGGGGTGCGCCTCATCGAGGTGCAGCGCGCGGGGTACGGCGCGAGCTCGACGCCCGAGGGTCACGCCACCTTCGCCGACCACGCCCGGTACGTCCGTGAGCTGCTCGCGGCCCTCGGCGTCGAGCGCGCCACCTGGGTCGGGCACTCGTCGAGCGCGAGCATGGTCCTGCAGGGGGCCATCGACGCGCCCGCGGCCGTCGAGCGCCTCGTCCTCATCGAGCCCGCGCCGAGCCCGGCCGGCCCGTCGTCCGAGGAGCTGGTCCGCGCCGCGGTCGGGCCCGCGATGGGCGCCGCGCAGGCCGGGGACTTCCGCGGCGCCACGGACGCGTTCATGACCGGCGTCTGCGGCCCGCACTGGGCGGACCTCGTCCGGGAGCGCTTCGGTGGCGAGGGGCTGGACCGCCTGCTGCGCGACTCGCGCTTCTTCCTCACCGACGAGGTCGTGGCGGCGATGGAATGGCCGATCGATGAGGAGACCGCGGCCCGCGTGACGGTGCCGACGACGCTGGTCTACGGGGACGCGCCCGCGACGAAGGCGCACGAGGAGACCACGCGGATGCTCGCCGCGTGGATCCCCGGCGCCGAGCTCGTCGCCCTGCCCGGTGTCGGGCACGCCATGCCCCTCGAGGACCCCGCTCTGGTCGCGCGGATGGTGGCTGACGCCATGTGAGCACTTCGGAGTGCTCGGGCACTCCGAAGTGCTCACATGCGCGAAGCGCACCTACTCGAAGCTGTGCTCCGGGCCGGGGAAGACGCCGTCGCGGACCTCGCGGGCGTAGGTGCTCGCGGCGTCGGACAGCGCGGAGCCGATCTCCGCGTAGCGCTTGACGAAGCGCGGGGTGCGGCGCGCCGGGTCCGAGAGGCCGACCATGTCGGTCCACACGAGGACCTGGGCGTCGCACTCCGGCCCGGCGCCGATCCCGACGGTCGGGATCGGGACGTCGGCGGTCACGCGCTTGGCGACGTGCGCCGGCACCATCTCGAGGACGACGGCGAAGGCGCCCGCCTCGGTGACGGCGCGGGCGTCGGCGATCAGCTTCTCGGCCGCGTCGTCGCCGCGGCCCTGGACGCGGTAGCCGCCGAGGGCGTGCTCGCTCTGCGGGGTGAAGCCGAGGTGCGCCATCACCGGGATGCCGGCGTCGACGATCGCGCGGATGCGGTCGGCGTAGTGCGCGCCGCCCTCGAGCTTCACCGCGTGCGCGCCGCCGCTCTTCATGAACTCGACGGCGGTGGTCACGGCCTGCTCGGTGGAGACCTGATAGCTGCCGAAGGGGAGGTCGGCGACGACGAGGGCGCTCGGCGCGCCGCGCACGACGGCGCGGGTGAGGATCAGCAGCTCCTCGGTGGTCACCGGCACGGTCGTGTCGTAGCCGAGGACGGTGTTGCCGGCCGAGTCGCCGACGAGGAGGACGGGCACGCCCGCCTCGTCGAAGATCCGCGCGGTGTTCACGTCGTAGGCCGTGAGCATCGGCCAGCGCTCGCCGCGGGCCTTCATCTCCTGGAGGTGGTGGACGCGGGTGCGCTTCGAGCGCCCAGCAGGGGTCGACACCGTGCCGGAGGGTGACGTCATCGTCGTCCGTCCTTGCCTCGAGGCCCACCGGCTGCGGCGGGTCCCCGGGTCGTCGGGGTGGGAGTAGCGCCACGGTGTCACCGGCGGGGCCGCGCGGCCGCCCGCTGGGACCAGACTCACAGCGCCGGGGCCGGTGCATCCCGTCACCGGAGCGCGACGGCGCCCGTGGCAGGGTGACCGCCGTGCGTTCCCGCCGAGCCCCCCTCGTCGCCGTGGTCGCCGGGCTCGCCGCCCTCCTGCTCGGGGCGTGCGCGCAGGTGGTGCCCGGCGTGGCCGTGCCCGACGCCGCGGGCGGCGCACCGGCCGGGCTCGAGACGTTCTACGGCCAGCAGATCGACTGGGGTCCGTGCGCCCCGTTCGCGGCCACCGACGAGGACCGCCAGATCTACGCGGACCCCGCCCTGCAGTGCGGGCGCATGCAGGTCCCGCTCGACTACCGGGCACCGCAGGGCCGCACCGCCTCGATCGCGGTGCTGCGCCACGCCGCGCCCGCCTCGCCGGAGCGCATCGGCTCGCTCGTGCTGAACCCGGGCGGACCGGGGGCGTCGGGCATCCAGACCGCCGCCTACCTGGCGTCCTCGCTGTCCTCGACCGAGGTCGGGCGGCGGTTCGACATCGTCGGCTTCGACCCCCGAGGCGTGGGGGCGAGCGAGCCCGCGATCCGCTGCCTGAACGGGCCCGAGCGCGACGCCGACCGCCGCGACGACGACACCGACCCGTCGCCCGCCGGCGTCGCGTCGACCGAGGCGGAGGAACGCCAGACCGTCGACCTGTGCTCCCAGCGCAGCGGGGTCGACGTGCTCGCGAACGTCGGCACGCGCGACGTCGCCAAGGACATGGACGTGCTGCGGGCGACGCTCGGCGACCCGCGGCTGACCTACCTCGGCTTCTCCTACGGCACGCGGATCGGCTCGACCTACGCCGAGGAGTTCCCGCGCAACGTGCGCGCGATGGTGCTCGACGGCGCGCTCGACCCCGACCAGGACCCGACGACGGAGCTGGTCGAGCAGGGCCGGGGCTTCCAGGGGGCGTTCGACGCCTTCGCGCGCGACTGCACGACCCGCCCGAACTGCCCGCTGGGCCAGGACCCCGCGCAGGCCACCCGCGTCTACCAGGACCTGACCCGGCCGCTGATCGCGCGGCCGCTGCCGCTGGCGGGCGGCCGCGTGCTGTCCTACGCCGACGCGCAGCAGGGCACGATCAACGCGCTCTACGTCGAGGCCTACTGGCCCCGCCTCAACCGCGCGCTCGCCGACCTGCGCGCCGGTCAGGGCAACGGGCTGATGACCCTGGCCGACGAGTACTACGAGCGGAACCCGGACGGCACCTACGCCTCCTCCCAGGACGCGTTCGAGGCCGTCCGCTGCGTCGACGACCCCCGGGTCACCGACCCGGCCCAGTCGCTCGCCCGCGCCGAGGCCTACAACCAGGCGGCGCCGTTCCTCGACAGCGGCCGGGGCGTGTCGGCGGCGCGCGACAGCTGCGCGTTCTGGCCGGTGCCGCCGACCAGCCAGCCCCACATCCCGCAGGTGCCGGGCCTGACGCCGCCGCTGGTCGTGTCGACGACGGGCGACCCGGCGACGCCGTACCAGGCCGGGGTCGAGCTGGCGCGGGCCCTCGGCGGCTCGCTGCTCACCAAGATCGGCGACGAGCACACGGCGACGTTCCAGAACTCCCCGTGCGTCGACGACATCGTCACGCGGTACCTGATCGACAACACCCCGGCCCCGCCGGGAGCGACGTGCCCCGCCACGTGACGGTGCCGTGAACCCTTCGGCGCACGTCACCCGTGTGACCGGTCCCCGGCTTTCGGGCATCTGAACGCGGACTTAGGGTCGCCCCATGGATCGCCAGCAGGAGTTCGTCCTGCGCACGCTGGAGGAGCGCGACATCCGCTTCGTGCGGCTGTGGTTCACCGACGTGCTCGGGTACCTCAAGTCGGTCGCCGTCGCGCCGGCCGAGCTCGAGGGGGCCTTCGCGGAGGGCATCGGGTTCGACGGCTCGGCGATCGAGGGCTTCGCGCGGGTCTACGAGTCCGACATGGTCGCGAAGCCCGACCCGTCGACGTTCCAGGTGCTGCCGTGGGAGACCGCGGGCGGGGGGCACTACTCGGCGCGCATGTTCTGCGACATCACGATGCCCGACGGCTCGCCGTCGTGGGCCGACCCGCGCCACGTGCTGCGCCGCGGGCTCTCGCGGGCGGCCGAGGCGGGGTTCACCTGCTACGTGCACCCGGAGATCGAGTTCTACCTGCTGCGCGACCTGCCCGGTGACGGCACGCCGCCGGTCCCCGCCGACACCGGCGGCTACTTCGACCAGGCGAGCCACGACGCCGCGCCGCACTTCCGGCGCCGGGCGATCGAGTCGCTCGAGGCGATGGGCATCTCGGTGGAGTTCAGCCACCACGAGGGCGGCCCCGGCCAGCAGGAGATCGACCTGCGCTACGCCGACGCCCTGACGATGGCGGACAACATCATGACCTTCCGCTACATCGTCAAGGAGGTCGCGATCACCCAGGGGGTGCGCGCGTCCTTCATGCCCAAGCCGTTCACCGAGCACGCCGGCTCGGCGATGCACACGCACGTGAGCCTGTTCGAGGGCGACCAGAACGCCTTCCACGACGCCGCCGAGCCCTACGAGCTCTCGAAGACCGGCAAGGCGTTCGTGGCGGGCATCCTGCGCCACGCCCGCGAGATCTCCGCGGTGACCAACCAGTTCGTGAACTCCTACAAGCGCCTCATCGTGGGCGGCGAGGCGCCGACGACGGTGTGCTGGGGCCACGCCAACCGCTCCGCGCTCGTGCGCGTGCCGATGTACTCGCCGGGCAAGGCGTCCTCGCGCCGCGTCGAGGTGCGCACCATCGACACCGCGGCCAACCCGTACCTCGCCTACGCCGCGATCCTCGGCGCCGGGCTGCAGGGCGTGGCCGAGGGCTACGAGCTGCCGCCGGCCGCCGAGGACAACGTCTGGATGCTCTCGGAGAACGAGCGCCGGGCCATGGGCTACGAGACGCTGCCGCAGAACCTCGACGGCGCGCTCGCGGCGATGGAGCGCTCCGAGCTGATGGCCGAGGTCCTGGGCGAGCACGTCTACGACTTCTTCCTGCGCAACAAGCGCTCGGAGTGGGACGCCTACCGCCGCAACGTCACGCCCTACGAGCTGGCGACGTACCTGCCGACGCT